>CAZWNR010000283.1:0-5826 GCA_964635665.1 uncultured bacterium
GCCTCCACCCGCCGGGTGATGGGTTTACTGGATACCCCCATTGCGGCGCCGACGGGTTCCCAGATTTTAAGCGAGGTGAAAGGGGAAATTATCCTTAAGGACGTCTGCTTTAGCTACCCCAACCGGACTCCGGTTTTGACCAACCTGAGCTTAACCATCCCCGCAGGCAAAACCACCGCCATTGTCGGCTCCACCGGCTCCGGGAAAAGCACTTTAGTCAAACTTCTGCTCCGTCTCTACGAAATTCAGTCCGGCGCTATTCTCCTAGACGGCGCCGATCTGCGGGATCTGAACCTAGCGGCGCTACGGCGCCAGATCGGTCTGGTGAGTCAGGACGTTTTTCTCTTCCACGGCACGGTGCGGGAAAATATCGCCTACGGCAGTCCCGGCGCCACCCTGGCGGAGATTGAAGCGGCGGCCCAGATCGCCGAAGCCCAGGACTTTATCGACCAATTACCCCAGGGCTACGACACCATCGTGGGAGAACGGGGGCAAAAACTCTCCGGCGGCCAGCGCCAGCGCCTCGCCATCGCCCGAGCCATCCTCAAGAATCCCCCCATTTTGATCCTCGATGAAGCCACCTCGGCGGTGGACAACGAAACCGAGGCGGCCATTGTTCGCTCCCTCGAAAAAATTACCCAAAACCGCACGACCATCGCCATCGCCCACCGCCTCTCCACCATCCGCAACGCCCACCAAATTTATGTGATGGAAGACGGCCAACTGGTGGAATCTGGCACCCATGAGGAATTGCTCTCCCACCAAGGCATCTACGCCAGCCTGTGGCAGGTACAAATGGGACAACGCCATCCTGCGGTTTAGGGGACTCTCTCTGGAGTAGGTTGGGTACGCAGAACCCAACCCTCACCGAGGATTGAGGGCTGGTTGGGTTCTGCTATCGCGCCACCCAACCTACGGAATATCAAGGCTTTTCGGCATTGGAGCAGCCGAATGGCCTAGCCCTAGGTCAGGAATCCCATCGGCCAAAGGTCAAGCGGCGTTGGGGGAAATGGCCTTCACCAGCCGAAATCCGATGTGGGTAGTGCCCGTATCGGGGGCCTGGGATTCGCGGGCGGCGGGGCGATAGCGGCTGCAATAGTTTTTGGCGCAGAGGTAAGAACCACCTTTGACAACGTGGGTGGCTCCATCCTGGGGCTTTTTGGGGTCGTAGCTCACGGCTTGGGTGGGGCCAGTGGGGTCGTGCTGGTGGGCGAGGTCGTCGTGGTAGACCGTGAACCAGCTAGAGGTGAGTTCCCACACGTTGCCCGCCATGTCGTACAGCCCATAGCCATTGGGTGGAAAGGACATCACCGGAGCCGTGCCCAAATGGCCATCGGCCTTGGTGTTGAAGAAGGGAAACAGCCCCTGCCAGGTGTTGGCCTGCTTGGCGGAATACTGCTCGCCCCAGGTGTAGGTCCAGCCCTCCACGCCCCCACGGGCGGCGTACTCCCACTGGGCTTCGGTGGGCAGTTGACGACCCGCCCAATTGGCGTAGGCTTCGGCGTCTTCGTAGGCGACGTGGACTACGGGATGATTCTCCTTGCCTTGCAGGTCGCTGTCTGGGCCAAAGGGATGTTGCCAGTTGGCCCCCGGCACCCAATGCCACCAGCTTAGGTAGGCCACCTGCTGCACCCCCTCTTCGGGGGGCTGAAACACCAGGGAACCTGGTGCCCGCTGATCCTCCGGCAAATCCGGGAACTGCTCCTTCGACAGGGGTCGCTCCGCCACCGTCACATAGCCCGTCGCCGTCACAAAGGCCGCAAACTGGGCATTGGTCACCTCATGGGGTTCGATACAAAAACTGCTGACAGAGACATCCTCAGCGATTTTTTCCTCCACAAAATCCGAGGCTTCATCCCCCATGGTGAAGGTGCCCCCAGCGATGAAGATCATGTCGCTAGGGCAGGGGGAAGCGTCTGCCAGAGCCGGGATGGGGAGGAAGAAAAGGGTGAGGATGGTGAGGATGGTGAGGATGAGAGGGCTAGGAATAGGCATAGAGTCGAGGGAATGGGGAGATTCGTAGGGTGCATTCGCGCAGCAATGCACCACTTAGGAAATCGGTGCAGGGTGCGTCTAGTGATTTGAAAGGTGCAAAGACAATTTTGTTAGCGAATTGCGCTTGTGATGGGTTTGGCCCTCACCCCCAGCCCCTCTCCCAGGGGGGAGAGGGGGGCCGGAAGGGTGGAGATTTAACGAGATCCCAGAGTTTCTTGGCTTACTGGCCATGAATTACTGCCTATTTCAAGTCAGAACCCTGGGATCTTGGGTCTACGTCAGATTTTCCACGGCTTTCGTTTGTCGTTTGGCCCAGACGTTGTAGGGCAGGGCGCTGAGGGCACCAATGACCACGTAGGCAATCACGGTAGGTATGGCGTTTCCGCCTCCATTGGCGGCGAGGAGGAAGAGGGCCATTCCGGCGTTGCGGGCAATGGTTCCGGTGGCGACGGCGGATCGTACGGCAATCTCTGGCCCACCGAGGAAGTGACCACAGGCGAGGCCAAAGATCACAATCAGCGGAATCGCCACCAAGCCACGCCACGCGATGGTGGGCAACACCACAATGCTGATGCCGAGGGCAAACACCAGCAGCACCGCAAACAGGGTGCTGGCAATGGTGGAGAGCAGTTGGCCTACGTTGGCAGCTTGCTCACCGCTGAATTGGCGAATGGCGAGCCCCAGCCCCAGGGGCAAAAACTGAGCTAGAAGCACCTGTTTGGCAATCGTCAGATAGTCGGCGCTGGCATCGATGGGGGCGAACAGGCTGGTTAGCACCCACAGCGTTAACGGCGTGGTGACGGTGGCCAATAGGGCCAGGGTTACTTGCAGGCTAATGGCCACATCGGGGTTGCTGCCCGCCATTGCCGCCCGCCGAGACAGCAGGGGTGCCCCCGGTGCCGCCGCCAACACGCCCAATCCCAAGGCCACTCGCCCAACCCCCGGATGACCACCGCTGAGCACCAGATAGCCAATCACCGCCGCCCCCACCGGAAATAACACCAGGGTAGAGAGCAGGGATCGCCCCAACAAACTAGGTTGCTGCCATAGGGTGAGAAGGCTGCTGAGGGAAGTTTGCGACCCCAGACTGAGCATCAAAATAAAGATAATCAGGGCCGCTAGGGTGGTGATGACACGGCTGTTGAGAGTAAACACCTCCGCCATTTGCACGCCCCCCACCACCAGCGGAATGAAGGCGGCGAGGCCCAAAAACAGCAGCACCGTGGCCACCACCAAGCCCTGCGACCAAGTGGGGCCATACTTGTAATCGTCGGATTCAATCGTCTTGAGATTAGTCCAGTGGTTGATGATCGCCATCACCAGGGTCACCAGGCCCAGGGTCATCAGGCTCAGGCCCAGCACCCGTTCCTCGGTGATGCGATTGATTCCGGCGGCGGTCTCGGTGCGGTCGAGGTAGGTAAACAGGCGATCTATGCCGAAGCCAAAGCTAATCATCGACAGCGCTGTGCGAATCCAGGCCATCAGGGTGCGCTCCTCAGCGGCACGGGTACGCTCCTTGGCCAGTTCCGTGCGCAATGCTGCCAGGTCAGTCCGTTCGATGGAAAGCTCGGTGCGCTTCTCGGCCAGTTCGGTACGCTGTTCCGCCAGTTCAGTGCGGTTTTCAGCGAGTTCCGTACGTTTCTCAGCCATCGCCGTACGGTTTTCGGCTAGCTCAGTTCGTTTCTCAGCCATGACCGTACGCTGCATGGCGAGTTCGTTGTTGTTGGGCAGGGGGGAAGGGGGTTCGGGGGAAGACATGGGGGTTAGAAAGTTGGGGAGTCGAAAGTGGGGAGTCGGGGAGTCGGAACCGTAGGGGCTAGGTCTCCTTGCCCATCCATGGCGGGGCTGATTCAGCCGGATTTTGGCTTAGGTAATTAGGGGACTAATCAGGATGCCGATGAAGGCGATGCCCCCTAACCCCGTGAGAATGTAGGCCACAATCAGGGATGGGGATTGGCGAGATTGGTAGACTAGGTCGTTGCGCTGGATGCGTTGGAGCTGGTGCTGGTGGTCGAGTGCGGCGAACAGCATGGCAAAGGTGCCCAGGGCCACAAAGGACAGACCCAAAATGCGCGACAACCGAAACGGGTTGACGACATCGCCCAGGGCTTGGTGAATGGCGGCGACGATGCGCTCAATCCCGAAGCCGAAGCCGATGAGGGCCAGAGCGGTGCGAATCCAGGCCATCAGGGTGCGTTCGGCGGCGGCGCGGTTACGTTCTTTGGCGAGTTCGGTGGCGGGGTTGGGTTGGGTCATCGGGGTCAGGGAACAAGGGGATAGGGGTGTTGTTGAACTTTGAATTTTGAACGTTGAATTTTAGATCGTTAAAAATTGGGCTATTCTCAAAACAACTCAACATGTCCTCACGGGTAAGGGAGAACGGGGGCTATGACAGATTCAGCACCGCAAAAGCCCATTAATACAACCAATGAGCTAGCGAAGGAACGCAATCGGGCAGCGGCGGAACGGACGATCAACGCCTGGTTGGGAATTTGTCTGAGTTTGATCGGTTTTGGTGTGGCCTTTGACCAAATTTTTCTCAGCTTAAGACAACGGTTTCCTGAGATAAATCCAGCCATGACTAGGGAAGTCGCTACGCTGATTGGCATGGGCTTTGTAGAGGTAGGACTAGTTTTATTAGGGATAGGTCTAGTACAACATCGGCTAGCAATTAAAAGCATTGAGGACCCCAATTATGTAATGCTATCGACAAGCAAGTTAAATCGCATCGTAGTAATTAGCATTGTGATTCTTGGTACAGCTGGATTCTTTGCCGCCTTGTTTGTGATTTAGAGAGCGCTTGTTTTATACCAAATCCACATTCAAAGAACCGTTCCCAATCTTCCAGGTCGTAGGAGCAATGTTCCCTTGCCCAACAACCGTCAAAACTATTCGTCAAAACCATAGGTGAAACCCCAACCAGAAAAAGGCAAGGATACCGAGGATAAGCGCCATTAGGCCCGTTGTAGATCCTAGGGGCCAACGGGGAGTATAGCGATAGACAGGGGCTTTCAGACGCTGTATTTCGCCTTGATAATCGCGGATAGCTAGGGCTAGAGTAACGACTCCCAAACCCACCAACAGCAGACTAAAAGCATAGGCCCAGGCATCGATAAAGCGACCACCCGGAGCAATGGCGCTGACCACCTGATCGACCCCCACCCCAACACCAATGAGAGTAAGACTGCTGCGGGCAAAGGACAGCAGGGATCGGTCGGCGGCCAGGTGGTTGCGTTCGCGGGCTAGCTCATCTTGGGGGTTGAAATCAGGGGTGGGGTTGGTCATGGGTGGGAAGTGGGAGGGGTGACATCCGGGGGAATCTCCATGAATTCCATGGGACTATCCAGCATATACAGTGGGGGATAGTTGTGGGTAATGGCTTTTTCTCGAAATTCCATTTGAGCCTCAATTTCTTTATTCAAAAAGTAGTTTAAGAAGGTGCGAATCACCGCAATGACCGAGAGGCGAATGAGGGCTTCATTGGTAGGAGCAATGGCCGTACTCAAAATATCGGCCCCAAGTTGAAATTCCAGCGCTAGGGCCAGCCAAAGGCCAAATTTTAGCCGAATTTGAATAAAAGGCAGCATCACCCGATGGCGATGTTTGAGGATTTTCAGCGTTAGCCGAGCCGTAACGATGATCCCCACAAAAATGCAGATTACCCCTAGGGCTTCTAAGATGGTTTCGCCAAGGGTGGCCAGGTGAAAGGAGAAGGTTTCGATGACTTCTAACCAGGGCATGGCTTAACCTCCTTGGTGGGGTGATGGGACGGACGACGACGTGGGCGCGAGGCTGACCTGGGATCGTTCACAGTCCTGCACCTCCTCTATT
>CAZWNR010000284.1:0-5800 GCA_964635665.1 uncultured bacterium
CTAGGGTGGTAGCGGCAGCGGCGGGCGGTTCTAGCAGCAGAATCTCTGTCCGATCCTTGGTGGAAGCGCGGATAAAAAAGAATAACCCCACCATCATTAGCAGGGTTAAAAACAGGGTGGAGTAAATAACGGTTTCGGTCACAGCAACGATCAACGGCAAGGGTACTGTTCTACAGTACGCAATGTTGCGCGATTCAGCTAGAACGCCGACTCACAAGCTAGCCCCTGAGGCCAAGGGTGATGCACCCCACCGTGGCTCGGCGATGGCCTGGGTGAACGATAACCTGATTTCCCTACATCCGAGGTACCGACAGAATAGGGCTATCAGTATAGGCCGGGGCAACGGAGTTTCCCATATAGGTTTTCCAAAACTCTGCTAATTCCTCCGCCTGGAGTCGCCAATCGGGGTTGAGCCGATACATCCGTCGGGGACGACCTCGGCCCTCAACCTTTTTCCAGTAGCCATCGATGGCCTTTTCGTCCTCTAAAAATTTGAGGGCTCCGTAAAGCACGGTATCCGAAAGGCGGTAGTGGGTAAACTGTTCCGAGAGGTGCTGGATTAGTTCTGTGCCGTAGGAATCTTGCTGCAATAGCACAGCCAAAACGTAGCACACTGCCAGTTCCTTATTGAGATAGATCGGCGGTGGATCCTCGAAAAACTGATAAATATCCTCAAATTTCATGGGATCTCTCCAAGAGATTAACGGGCCACTCACCCTGGAATGGCAGAGAAATGACCGAAACGATGGGAAACCGTGGGCCAAATCCGTTCACCACAAACGACAAGTTCCTTAGAACTTGGGCTAATATCCCCTATCTCGGTACCACAAACAGGGCCATACAGATAGCCCCATTGAGTATTTTCCCCTTCGCCCTAGGGTCAATAGCCTTGGATCCCACTAAGCGTAGGTTCTGGGGCTGGGAGAACGGTCTGCGGACAAGACCATGGGGAAAGGACTAGGATCGAAACCTACTCCAAATCAACGCCAATGCAGCCATATTGCTAAGCAACACTGCTTCAAGGGAATTGGTAGGTTAATTCTAAGCACAGGTGATCCCCGCCGTGACACAGAATGGCCAGATAGTAACTATCTGCAAATTTTTTTAGAGATTATTAAATATTCGTGGCCAGAGATAATTTTGATCCCTATTTTTCGTTCTCCAGGGAATAGTCTGAAGGGGGGTGGGAATGCGGTAGGGACGCGGCAACCGCGTCCGATGCAGAATCTTTGTCCGCCAGTCGGGGAGGCCTCTCTAGCCAGCCAGCGATTAGAATAGCGTCATCCCGCCTTAACACAAATCCGCAGCACAGATCCGCTATCCCGTTGTCCTCAGCCCCATTGCAACCATGACCCCGGTGGCCCCTGGCAATTCGTCATCCTTTTTTCTGCCCCTGCCCTTGGCAGAT
Source organism: uncultured bacterium (assembly GCA_964635665.1). Taxonomy (GTDB): domain Bacteria; phylum Cyanobacteriota; class Cyanobacteriia; order Phormidesmidales; family Phormidesmidaceae; genus Nodosilinea. The sequence continues at coordinate 1,409 of CAZWNR010000284.1, forward strand.
CTGATTCCCCTCATGGTGGAGGAGTGGCCCGATCTGAGGCGGGAGGACTTGGAGAATATTGCCGACGACCCTGAAGCCACCGTTATTTACATTGCCACCCACACCGACCACACTCGCACCCTGGTGCGTCGGCACCTGGGGGAACTGGCCAGCTTGGCGTCCAACCAGGCCGATGACACCGCTGACGACAGCGCCGCCGCCAATTCAGGCCATCGGGCTAAGGTCGATCTGTCGCTCAATTCACCGGATTTACCCACGGATCGGGCGGCAGCGGAGCCATCTACCATTGACCAACTGCTGGGGGAACTGGAAGATCGCACCGATCAACTCATCCAAGACTTTAAGGCGGAAATGTTACCGGAACTGGAAAAGAAGGCGCGCAGCAACCTGGGCACTAGTTTGTTGATGGCGGTGGGATTGGGGGTGATTTTGGGGCTGTTGCTGGGGGGCAAGCGTGGCTAGTTCCGAGTCTGCCCTAGATCGGCTAGAGGCCTACCTGCGGCGGGTGTTGCGGCTATTTTCGGTGTTGGTAGATCTGCACCTAGACGTGGCGGTACAGGAGGCCACCTATGAACGGCAGCGGATCCTAGGCGGCGTGATTTTGCTCGGCCTGGGGGTGGGTTTGATGGCCATGGCGCTGGTGTTGCTTGAGGGCGTGGCCATTCTGGGGCTGCACCGCCTGGGGTTTGACTGGCTGGAAGCGGTGGCGGCGGTGGCGGCGGGCAACGGGGGACTGGGCTTGCTGTTGCTGATTGGGGCCAAGTTTCGCCTCAGTGGCCCGATAATGACCCAAACCCAAGCCCGCCTCGCTCGATCCGTGGCGCTGCTGCGGGCAAAGTCTTAGATTCCCCTAGATTTCGCTAGAGTGGAGTCGCCCCGCCGCCGTTTCGCTATGGCCAAAACCCCTCGCGCTACCTCTACCCGATCCACCTACCTCTCCCCATCCGAGGAGGCCAATTTTCCTAAGGGCAAGCGATCTGAGGAAAAACGGTCGCGGAAAAAAACGTCAGGCAAAAAACGATCAAGGAAAAAAGGGGCGGCTAAGTCCTCAGCCCTAGCGGCGGAGACCCTAGACCCCAAACAGGCCCGCCGGGAGGAACGGGCTCGGCAGCGCAAGATTAAAAAGGAACGTCAAGCCCTGATTCGCTACCTATCGGCGATCCTGCTGGTGGCGGGGGTGATCGGCCTGTTGGCGGTGCTGGTGGCGGGGCCAAAGGTGGGTTTGGCGGCTCCAGCGGCTATCGTTGCCATGGCCATGGCCTATCGCTATCCCCGTCAGGCAATTTATGCTTTTATCTTCTACGTCCCCTTCAGCGGCACGGTGATCTACGCCCTAGGCGGCAGCGGCATTTTGCAGTTGGCCAAGGATGCCCTGTTTTTCCCGGCACTGTGGGGGGTGGTGCAGTTTTGCCGCAAAACCCAGCAGCCGTTGATTATTCCTCCCGCCATCAAAGGGCCGCTGATCGCCCTATTGGGGCTATGTATGCTGACGCTGCTGGTGGTCAACGGCAGCCAGCAACTCTCGGCCTCCGGCGAAATTCCAATCCTGCTGGGGGTTTTGGGGCTGAAGGTGCTGCTGGGCTATGTGCTGCTGATTCCTTGCATTTACTACCTGCTGCGGGATCGGCAGGATGTATACGTGCTGCTGCGGGCGCAGGTGGTGGTGATTTTAATCTGCTGCCTGCTTGGGTTCACCCAGTTTTTGATGCTTAAGACTGGGATTTGCCAGGGCACCGTAGGAGAAGGGGCCGACCTGTTTAAGGCGTCCCTAGAGGCCCGCTGTTTTGTCGGTGGTTCCCTCCTCTATTCCCCGGCCCAGGGGCAGATTCGGCTGCCGGGTACCTTTAATGCCCCTTGGCAGTGGGGCTGGTTTCTCATTTCCAGCAGTTTTTTTGCTTTTGGCACTGCCTTCAGTGACCGATCCCTGCTCTGGCGCGTTGTGGGTTTAGTGACCTTGGCGGCAGTGGGGGTAATGGCGGTGGTATCGGGCCAGCGAATTGCCCTGGCCCTAGTGCCCACCACCATTGTGGGGTTGCTGGTGCTAACGGGCCAAGTGGCCAACCTCAAGCGCTTTCTACCCGTGGGCATTGGCCTGGTGCTCTTGGTCGGCATCTTTATCTCTCAAAACCCTGAGGTGGTGAACGAACGCCTTGCCAGCTTCCAAAGCCGCTGGGCCGCCTCCCCACCCCAGGAATTTATCATTCAGCAATTTCAGTGGGCGCAACGGCAGCAGCAGGGCATTTTGGGCCGAGGGGTAGGCCGCGCCACCAATGCCGCCCGCATCTTTGGCCAAACGGAACTAGTGGAAACTTACCATCCCAAATTGCTCTACGAAATTGGCCCGCTAGGGCTGCTAGCCACCCTAGCGGTGTACCTCAGCCTTACCGCCGCCACCTTCAAGGCCTACCGATCTATCCAAGACCCCAACCTCAAGGGCTATGGAGCCGCCATGTGGGTCTTTGTACTGTTTATCAGCATTTTTCCCTACTACTATCCCCTGGATGTGGATCCGGTGAATGTCTACTACTGGTTGGCGGCGGGCATTGTGCTTAAGCTACCCGAAATCGACCGTCGCGAACGGCTCCAGCACCAGCTAGACGAGGCCCAGCGCCCCCTTACCAAGCGGGAACAAAAACAACTAAAGGAGCAGCAAGCCGCCGTTGTCTTTGAGTAAGACGAAATAAACGCTGTCCTGACTGCAAAAACGTGCCAGCATTTCCGCATCAGTCAGAACCCCACGTCGCATCGCCGTAGCCTCATGCTGTGGATTTCTAGGATTACGAAGTATAACGATTTGCTATGTTATCTTATTGCATCATCGCTGTCCTTGCTGAGAGGGCGTTTGCAAAGGGTTGCCTCAGGGGCGTTTGATCGTTAAATCGTTGTTAATCTACGAAAATTTTGACGGCTGAGGCTGACTTCATCGGTATCGTTTGGGATACACGTCAGCTTTTCAAACGTCCTCTGACTGGGCCATTGCGATAAGAAGTTTGTTCAATGGACTTCAGACTCTAGCAGACCCGCTACCATGCTTTTGAGTCTGTCCATGGGTGCACTGTATTGGCGTACACCTGCACGCGATGGGATAGATAGCGTTGTTCTAACCTTGCTCTGAACAACTATCCACAGTGTTGTGCGTAAACCAGGACACAATAAGGATGCTCATGAATTCCCTCTGGCTATTGGGCCATTGTGCCTTTGAAAAAACAGCAACTCCAGCCACCTTGCTCTTTCAGGGCGTCGTGTTTTTGGCTGTAGGATTAGGCCTATGGTTTCTCTCCAAAATTCAAAGTCAAATCCTAATTCGGTTTGGCATCGTAGCGGTGGGTGTGTTGATCTTTGAGCTATTCACTGCTCCCATGTGGCGTAATGCTCATCTTGGTCAATGGGCCTACCTTTATCACGATGTGAGCTGGATTTTAACTATCGGTTGGAGCATTCTTTTCCTCGGCGTAGTGGAAATTGTGGATAAACTGCTGCCAAGCTGGCGAGAATGGAAGCGGTTTTTGCTATATCTAGGGATCTTAATTGTCTTGGTACTACCCCTAGAGATTTGGGTGGTTAATATTGGTATTCGCAGCTATGCGCCAGAGGTGTTAGAGTCCCTCAGCGGTGCGCTCATTGCTGGGGTTCCCATTGAATTGTTCTACTATGTGCCCGTGTTTGCAGGGTTGGTCATTGGCCTCTACAAATACTGGGGCTTTGTGCTAGAAGATAAGCTCATCATTCCCCTCAAGAAAATTCGCTGGGCCAGGGGCATTGCCATGACGGCCCTAGCTATTTTTATGTTTGAAGTCATGGTGGAGCCGATGGTGGTGAATGCTGGCTTTCCAAGCTGGTCCTTTATTTTCCACGACATTAGCTTTATTATGACCGGAATTTGGGTAGGGGTCATTGCCATTACGGCCCTGCTGGTCTATCGATTTTTTCCTCACTATCCCATTGCTACTCGATTCGTGATGGCCCTATCCATTTGCACCGCCATTGCCCTACCGATTGAATACTATTTGTTTGTCAACGGTATTCGAGTCTATGGGCCTAGCGCCATTGCCAACTTTTCGGGCTTTACCATTCCCGTTATTGACGCACCGATTGAAATTGCCTTCGCTATTCCCTGCTATATGGCCCTAGTCATCGGCCTAGTGCGCTATTGGGAAATTGCCCTCGATAATCGTCTGTGAGGATGTGATGCCCTTCTCTAAAATTGCATTGAGCACAATCTTAGGCGGCCTAATTGTGGCGGGTGGTTTAGTCTTAACCCTTGGCCCCAGTGCCGCAGGACAACTGTTCTTTTTCTCGATCATTTGCACCCTTGGCATTGGCGGCGTTTTTTGGGCGGCCTTAGCCTTTGGTGTGGGGCTGCTCATGATCACCCTTTGGGAAGCCATTCGG
>CAZWNR010000285.1:0-5780 GCA_964635665.1 uncultured bacterium
CCACCGCCGGGGTGCCGTCGGGGCTCAGCTTGCGGATAAAGTGCCCCCACGACTCATTCCAGGCTTGCTCAACCCAGAGATCGGTCACCGCCAAGGCCCAGTCGCGATAGGTAGTTTGGCCCGTCCGTTCAGCCAGATCGAACAACTGCCGCACAAAGTAGAGGGTGTCCGTATCGCTGGAAGGTTCGTCGGGGCGTTCCAGGGCGCGATCCAGCACAAACTGTTCCTGCAAGAGGGGGAGATCCGGTGTCATCCGCTGCCGCCAAACAAACTGGAGCTTGTCATCGGCCCACTGGGCGTAGATGGGATCGCCCGTCCACTGGGAGATCTGGGCCATGGCTAGGGCTACGTCTCCGTAGTCTTGGGTGAGGGTGAGGGAACTGCGGGCTTGGGCATCGCCGACATCGACCCAGCCCCATAGGCCATTGGGTTGGGGGGCGGCGGGTACATCAAAATAGGCCATGGTGCGGTGGGCCAAATCCACACAATTCTGCTGCAACGTCTGGTCTTGGGGAAACCAGCGGCAAAACTCCACCGCCCTGGCGATCAGGCCTACCGGCTGCTTGTGGTCGGAGGTGAAGTGGGCCTCCGCCGGATTGTGTGGATCGCCCAGAATGGGAACATCGTAGGCGTAGGGAATTAGGCCGGTCTGGGGATGGCGGGCCTCAAAGAATTGGTCGGCAAAGTCCGCCATCAAATCATCGGCAGGCTCGTAGTGGAGGGCTTGCAACTCCGGGGGCAGATAGTGATCGAGATGGCCCCGCAGCAGGTTGGGGCTGTGATCGCGAATGTCGTTCCAGTAGTTTTCTATCAGCCGGAAAGCCGCCGTCAAAGACTCATCTCCCACGGCGTAGTAGGCCACCGAAGTTCCATCTGGACGCTGCCAAAGGGTGATCATCTGGGCCTCTGGGGCAGGATTGGCCCTAGGCCACAGCCCCAGCAGAACCGCCAGCACTATCGTAACGAGACCCCACAGCCAAGGGGGATGCCTTAGCCTCCTAGACCAGTTGTCCATGGGCTGTAACCTCCGCTGGTCGCCGTCCCGCCCCAACCAGCGATTGATAGACCTGCACCATGGCAGCCACATGGGTCTGGGTGGAAAATTGGTGCTGCACCCGCTCCCGTCCAGCCTGCCCCAGGCGGGATCGCACTTTGCCATCCGCCAGCAGTTGCTCTAGGGCATCGGCTAGGGCTAGGGCATCCCCCGGTGGCACCACCCGGCCATTGACTCCGTCTTCCACCTGTTCCCGCACGCCAGCAATGTCGGTGGCCACAATCGGCAGACCAAAGCACATCGCCTCTAGATGCGTGGTAGGAAAGCCTTCGTTGCCCGCCACAACGACAGTTCTGCTGCCATAGTCCAGCACCTCTCGGCTCACCGAGGGCAGCACCTCAATGTCGGCCACCTGGTAAAAGGAAAATGGGTTCGACTGCCAGCCCGTAAACGTAACGTTGTGCAACCCCAGGGTTTGTTGCTTGTGCCTGAGGAAATCGGCATAGTCTTGATATTCCCGTTCAAGATCGCCAATGCAGAGTACCACCAACGACTTGCCCCAGCCCCGTCGGTTGAGTTCGGCCACCGCATCGAGAAGATGGTGATAGCCCTTAAAGGGCACCACGGAGGCAAAACAGGCCACAATCAGCGTATTTTGCGCTTTCAAAGCCTGCAGCCAGGGGCTAGGTTGTCCGGCTGGGGTCGGGGTTTGAATGCCGTTGTAGATGGTGGTGGCCTTCGCCCGTCCGGCAGGGGTCAAGTCCTTTTGAATGGCGTCGCAGACGGTGACAATGCGGCTCGACACCTGCTCAAAATACCAGTGGGAAATGCCGCCAAAGGGTAATTGCCCGTGCATGTGGCCTACGACTGGGCAACCCCATAGTCGTGCCGCGCCGCCTATCATCAGTGCCCCTCGGCCACCGTCCACATGCACCAGATCCGGTTGCCAGTCCCGCAGCAGGTCAAGGCAGTGCAGCGTGTAGGGCAAGAGCTCGGTGGTGGCTACCTGAATGCGTTTCCATAACGACCAGTCCAACATGATCTTGCCAAACCGATTGAGGGACGGCCCTGGGGGCAAAACCTCCACCTCCAACCCGGCTCCACGGAAGGCTTCAACCGCCCTGCCCTCCCCGGCAAACACCACTAAGGGCACAATTGTGGATGGAAGACGGGTGATGAGCTCAAACAGAACCCGGTTGGCCCCAGCCATGCGTTGGTAGTAGGCGATGTAGTAAAGCACCCGCAGTGGTTCTGGGGTCGTGATGGCGGAGTTGGGCGGGGGAGATAGGGGGCAAGGAGGGGGTGAGGTTGTCATGGGGTTAGGCCGAGGGGCGTGGTCGAGGGTGGGTGGGGTCGCAGCGTGTGGGGTCAATATCGGGGAAACGGCTAGGTGGCGTTGAGAGTTTGCCAAAAAGTATGGCCGTAGTGGCGGGCAATGGTGCTGGCCTGAAAATCCTGGGATCGAGCCAGTCCTTGTCGCCTATACTGTTCCCGCAGGGCGGGATCTTGCAAAATGGTGAGCATTCCTTGGGCGAGGGCGTCAACATTGGCGGGGGGGACCAACAGACCATGTTTCCCCTGTTCCAAAATTTCGGCGGGGCCGTGGGGGCAGTCGGTGGCCAATACGGGCGTGCCACAGGCCATGGCTTCCACAATCACATTGCCAAACCCCTCATACAGGGAGGGCAGCACAAAGAGATCCGCCGCTGCCATGTACTGATAGGGGTTGGCCCGAAAACCCAGCAGTTGCACAGCATGGGTCAGTCCCAGACGCTGAATCTGGTGTTCTAGGGCAGGACGCAGAGGCCCTTCCCCCACGATCCATAACTGCACCGGCAGAGTTTGGCGCACCCGGGCCAGGGCCTCCAGCAGATAGGGGTAGCCCTTTTGGGGATGTAGCCGTCCGCAGGCAACCAACAGCGGCAATCGGGGTGTCTGCCCCTGGCGCAGCATCAGGCCCTCCTGCCCTCCTCGCTTCACGGCCCCATCAACCCCGGCGTTGTAGATTACCTCAATGGGGGTTGAATGCGATGTCCGGGGCGGATTCACCAGGCCCTGCACTTCGGCTGCCACTCCCTTAGACAGGGCCACAATGCAATCCGACTGGGGATACAGCCGCGCCATCCCCTCCAGCACCAGGCGATCCAGGGGATGCCAGCCCCGACCATACTGGGCCAGGGGAGAATTCTGAGTGCAGACCACTAACCGGGGCCGCTGGGGCAGGCCGCGACAGGCGAAAATCGCCACCAGGTTGGCATGATCCATCACCGAGCAGACCAGGTCGGGCCGATGGGCTTGAATGAGTTGGCGTAGGGGCCGCACCGCCCGCACCATACGCACTGTGCTAGAGCTAATCCCCGCTGGGTTGAGACTGTAAATAGGCACGTCCTCTGCGAGGGCACTTTCATAGCTGCCCCCCGCTTGGGCCACGGCTACCAAGGGCAAAAAAACAGCTCGATCCAGGGCATTCACTACTCGCAAAAGGTGCATTTCAGCTCCCCCACCCCCCAAGGAAGCGGTAAAAAAAAGCACTTTAATACGAGTGGATTTCTGGTCAGATTTTATCTGGCAATCTTCAGATTTTGCCTGGCAATCTATCGTTTGGGAATGAGAAAAATGGTGATCAACGGAGTCACTCTGCAAGGACAGCAGCATACCCATAGCTCAAAGGAAGATGGAATAGAAAAATGGGAGAGGCCGGAGCGATGTAAGTATTAGAGTCTCTCCCTCAGCCAAAAGCTGTATTTATTGTGCGGCCAAATTAGGGGTTGCGTATTGCCACTCTGCCAGCCTTAGAGGGCATTTATAGTTGCTCCTCCTAAGAATGAGATAGTCTAGATACTGAAAACCTCACTTAAGCAAGTTTTCAGGTTCTCAAGCTTAACTAGAATCCCTATAAAAGTGATGTTTTAGGCGTGTTGGTTGCCAGCTTGGGATCAATCTACAGAATTTTGACCGCTAAGCCTAACCTCACAGGTATCGCCTAGAGACGGTTTAGCTTTTCAAGCGTCCTCTTAGAGAGGTTTTTAAAGTTCGCCTTTTTCTAAATCCAATTACGCCACCCGCCCCAAAGAAGAGTTGTGGCAATAGTCTTTATACCAGGCTGTGAACTGAGCTATGCCGTCCTCAATAGAGGTTGCGGGCTGAAATCCAGTATCCACCATCAAATCCTCTACATCGGCATAGGTTATGGGCACATCACCGGGCTGCATGGGCAGCATGACTTTAACAGCGGATCGCCCCATGGCCGACTCGATTAATTCAATTAAATACAGCAACTCAACAGGTCTATGGTTGCCGATGTTATAGATCTTGTAGGGAACCCTAGGAATCATCGAAGTCTCTAGTAAGCGCTCCGTTGACCATGGAGCATTTGGTAATGGCATCCCTGGCGATGGAGCGGTTGGCAAGGGGGAGTCCAGGGGAGGACGGTCAAGAAGTCGAGTAATCGCCTCAACGACATCGTCAACGTAGGTAAAATCTCGGCGCATGTGGCCATGGTTAAATACCTGGATGGGGAGTCCTTGGGCGATGGCGTCAGCAAATTTAAAGTAAGCCATATCTGGCCTACCCCAGGGGCCATACACCGTAAAAAACCGCAGTCCAGTGGCTGGAATTTGGTACAGATGGCTGTAGGCGTGGGCCATGAGTTCATTGGCCTTTTTGGTGGCAGCGTAGAGGGAAATCGGACAATCTACCCGATCAGTTACTGAAAAGGGCACCTTTTGATTGGCCCCATAGACCGAGCTAGAGGAGGCAAAGATCAGGTGTTTTACCGGATAGTGGCGACAGCCTTCTAGAATGCTTAAAAACCCAGTGAGATTGCTATCACAGTAGGTAAAGGGCTCCTCCAGAGAAAACCGTACTCCAGCCTGGGCTGCCAGATGAATAACGGCATCAAATTGATGCTGTTCAAAACGATCTAAAACAGCCTTGCGATTCGCTAAATCAAGCTTTTCAAAGTGTAGATTTGGGTGATTATCGAGATGAGCTAATCGATCTCGCTTGAGCCGAATATCGTAGTAGCTGTTTAGATTGTCAATGCCGTAAACACGATGGCCATCTCGCAGCAGACGCTGGGCAACAAAAAATCCAATAAATCCGGCAACTCCGGTTACAAGAATGTGTTTCATAGGATAGATTTTTCAACGTTATTGAAAAGCATCAAACAGCGATGGAGCGCACCACGACTGGCCGAGGGGTTTTACGGTTGAGCGTTTGCGCCTTGAATGGTCTTGGGGTAGTCAGGCTTGCCTTCCTCGCCATCCCACCGCCCCCGTGGCCACAAGCCATCCCAGGGTAGGCACCAGCATCATCAGCCAGGCCACAAAGGCTAGCCCGGTGGGTTCCGAGAACAAAAACAGCGTGATCACGTAGGGAACAATGGCCCCGGTCTGGGGCTGGCAGCGCAGATAGGTTTCCGCTAGCAGCTTTTGAAACACCCCAAACAGCGTAAACACCAGCAGCACCCCAGGCAGGCCAAAATTCCAGTAGGCCTCACCGATGGGCCCAGGGGGCATCCCCACCGCATTGTTAAAGAAGGTTTGTCCCACCATTCCGGCGATCAGTCCGGGTTTGTTGGGCCACAGGGCGCGGGGCACGGGCAGGGTGAGGGCAGCGAGGTAGGAACTGCCTTGGAGGTAATCGACTTGGGTGGGCACTAGGCCCAGGATGGGAAATACTCCGGCATAGACACTGCTGCGCTGGGAAATTTCGGTCAGGCTGGTGTTGAGGGTGGAGGTTTCTGCGGCGGTGCTGGCGGTGGAACGGCCCCATAGGCTGCCCC
>CAZWNR010000286.1:0-5779 GCA_964635665.1 uncultured bacterium
GCGATCGCACTATCAGCAGGCCCTCGATATCAAAATCGAATTCAACGACCGCTACAGCCAAGCCAGCACCTACTTTCAAATGGGTAAGGTTGCTGAAGCGCTGGGCAACCTCGACGAAGCGAGGTCTGCCTATTTGCAGGATTTACAAATTACGGCTGAGTTTAATGATGAGCGCGGTCTAGGTATTTCCTTGAGAAATCTGGCTCGCTTCTGTGCAGAGTTCCCAGACGAAGCCTTTTTGGCCGCTGTGGCCCAGTGCCTTGGCACCACCCCCGCCCAAGTGCAAGAACTCTTCGCCGCCAACCGTGGGTAGAGACCCCAGATCCCAGGGTTCTTTAGCTATAGCCCATGGGCCAACCAGCAGCCCCCGCCAGAACCCTGGGATCTTTCCCCAGAACACTAGAAACCTGGTTTCTGACCATCACGGGCGAAACACTCGTTCAATCGGTTACGACCCCAGATCCCAGGGTTCTTTAGCCATAGCCCACAGGCCAACCAGCAGCCCCCGTCAGAACCCTGGGATCTTTCCCCAAAACACTAGAAACCTGGTTTCTGATCTGCAATAGCTGCCAAATATTCTTGAATCGCTACCTGAATATTGGCCATTGCCTCTGCCTCGGTTTCCCCTTGAGACCAGCACCCCGGCAACCCAGGACAAGACACACTGTACCCTTCCTCGGAGGGATAAAGCGCTACGGTATAGGTGAGTGATCGCATCGTCAGTACCTCCCTGCGCTAGCGAGCCAACACCGCTGTACCCGCATCCTACCCCAAGGCCCAATGCAAGACGAATGGTTACAAGACTTTGACCAAAGCATCCCCGATGTAGACAGCCAAGAACAAGCGGAAATCGAAGCCTCTTTTTTCCCCGCCGATTACAGCGAAGATGATTTTATCGAGATTACCCACTGGTTTGACCATGAAAATCAAGCTGAGTAAATCAAGCATCGGGTAAATTTTCTAGATCAGCTAAATCTTGCAATCGTCCAGAGGCTTGTTTATTCAACCTCAAGTTTTCTAGGTCAATGAACTTTGCCACTGTCCCCTCTATCTCCACTTCAAGATGGGCTGCGTAGCAAGTAGCGAAATCGACACCGTCTGGAGTCGTGATCAAATCGATGCGATTCGGTGGATAGCCTAGCTGAATGACCTGATCAGGGGTAAGAAAATCTTCAGGCTGTAGGTCGAGAGCCGCAAAGCCAAACTGCACCAATGCCTGGGTTATACGAGCCGCATTCTCAGGTGTCATCTCGATCTAGATGTCAATATCCTTCGTATAGCGCGGATAGCCATGCAGCGCAACAGCATACCCCCCGATGACCAGATATCTGACTTGGTTATCGTTTAATGACTGTATAAACTCTCTGAAATCCTGGTTCAGCACTGTATTTCCACAGGTGATATTGCTGTCGAATTGACTCCAGCGCCGCTAGCCTGGCCTGATAGGGCCGCGTACACCAGTAGCGACTATCCCGACTTGGGGCATGGAGACTGGTTTTCGTGGCCACCATCTGTATTTGTCTTGGTGTTAATTCAGCCAACCAAAATCCTCCAAACCCTCCAAATACTCTAGTGTAGGTGCCAGTGTTGTAAGGGTGCATAACGATAAGGCGAGGCTCCGCCAACACGCAGCAATGCACCACAGGAAGACTGAGCACCCATATCACCCACCCCGCTAGGTTTCAGCGGGTTCCGTGTAGTCGCAGAAGGTGCGGAGACCAATTTTGAGAATCCACAGCACCACCACCGTCGCAATCGCCGGACTCATCCAGGGCAGCGCAATCAGTTCCACCACGTAGACAATTAGCCCCGTTAGCAGAGCCGCCTGGGCGGGGTTTTTGTTGTACTCCTCCACCTTTTCACGAAAACTGTCGTCGCCGCACAGTTCGCGCCGCAGATTGGCCACAAGCACCTGGCGCAACGTCTTGCGGTCTTCTCCATAGGCCGCCGTCCCTGCCGCCGCCATGGTCAACTCCTCCAGGCTGCTTTCCACATTGCCCTGGTGATGGTGCAGCGTCTCTAGGGCCACCTGGGCTGGGGCATAGCTCTGCAATAGGGTCTGGGCCGATTGGAGTTCTGCGGTTGAAAGTGTGCTAGCCATAGCAAAAGGAAAACAGCTACAGATCAGACTATCACTACACAGACTCTCCATGTATGCCGTTGAAAACGGGTGACAAGACTCGAACTCACGCCATGCTGAGAGGCTGCCCCGCCCTCCAAGATCGACCGCTCCAGACCAAGACCACCCATCCGCTGCAAAACCGTGGGCTGAGCCTGTTCTGCAGACTCAGCCGTACTCGCTAGAATCTGAGCCTCAGCAGACGGTTTGCGCGCCTGATCCGCCAACTCTTTCTTCTGCAAAAGCTCCAACGCGCTAAGAGGATACTTGGAAAGTAGCCATTGGCACAGAGTAACCCAGCTCACAAAAAAGGCTTCCTCGGTATTAGGCTCAGAGTAACAAGCACTGTAGCCCCTTGGAAGCCATGACAACAGCGTATGTCAGCGACCTCGACCTGACCCGTGACCAGTGGGAGTTCCTCTTCCTGCTACTCCCTGGGCCGAAAGCCACGGGACGGCCTCGCACCGTTGGCTTGTATGAGGTGGTCAACGCCATTCGGTATGTCCTGGTGACAGGCTGCGCCTGGTCGCTGCTGCCCAAGGACTTTCCGCCCTATTCCACGGTCTACTACTATATTCGGCAATGGAGAAACGATGGCACCTAGAAGCGGGTGCATGACCATTTGGTGGCATGGGTACGGGTGTCCGAAGACCGATTCCCCACCCCCTAGACTCCCAGAGTGCGCCCAGTGCGGTGATGGTGAGCCAATCGGTCAGCTATGACGGAGGCAAGAAAATCAAGGGGCGCAAGCGATTTACCTTAGTCGATACGATGGGGCTATTGATATCGGTGAAGGTGGTCGCCGCCAGCGTCCCGAAGCGGGAAGGGGCCAAGCAACTCCTGCAAACTGTCCAGGACGTCGCTAATCTGCGAAAAACGACACTAATCTGCGAATTGCGCCATTTAGCGTGCGAATGTACATTTACACCACAAGAAAAGCCGATGGCGGGATTTGAACCCGCGACCGCTCGATTACGAATCGAGTGCTCTACCACTGAGCCACATCGGCATAGGAACTCACAGTCAATTAGTATAACAGGGTGGGTCGTCTGTGGACTGCCCCTTCCCCGAGGGATTGGGGAGGAAGTTTTTTAGGAGAGTCCTGCTATGACCAACCCCGATTCCCGTCCTCCAGAACGCCCGCCCCAGGGGATGAGCCCTGAAAAATATGCCCGTTTGCGGGCGGAGGCCAAGGCTCCCTACCGGGGATTGCGGCGGGTGGTATACCTTACGGCGGGGGCATCGGCGGCCATTGGAGCCTTCATTATGATTACCCAAGGGTTAGCGGGCCGAGCCACGGAGGATTTGGGGCAGAATCTGCTGATTCAGTTTGGGGTGCTAGGAACGGTAGGGTTGTTGCTGTGGCTAGAGAACCGAGGGCAGAACTAGCGGCCCAGCCCGACCGACTTACCCCAACTCTAGGGTGTTTCGCAGGCGGTCTTGGTCGTCGGGGCTAACCTGAAAACGGCCCTTTTCCACATCGCGTACCCAGCTTTGGCTTTTGCCTAGTCGTTGGGCCAAGTCGCGCTGGCTCAGATGAAGCCGTTGCCGGGCCTGGCGAATGGTGTCGGTGGAGAGGGGTGGGCCAGCGGGGTGAGGATCGGCCTTGGGGCGGCGACGGCGGTGGGGCTTGAGGCTAGGCTGCTGCCAGTCTGGGGCGAGGTCAAACCCAAGGATACGGGCATTCAGCAGGCGCGGCCATTTGTCGCGGGGGGCGCGCTGGGTGAGGCTGAGGTCTTGGTGGGCGTCGTTGGCCCAGAAGTCGAGGGCATCGTCGGCATCGTCGGGAATATCGGCAACCCGCGCCCACAGGGGCTGGATATCGGGGCCGTAGGTTTCGGGGTCGAACTGGGGCCTGAGACCATAGTGGTGGAGGGTTTCGAGGTCGGTCTCGAAGGTTTTCAGCAGCCGTTTGTGGGCTCCGCGCACAGTCATGGCTGTAGTCAGTCGTTCTTCGCCGTAGGCAATGCGCAGCAGGGTGCGCACGGTCATACGGTGATTTTGACCGAGGCGGAGCTTAAACACCAACCACAGCAGCAGACGCATAGCTCCTTCGTGCTGTTGCCAGTGGCCCATAACCTCGGCGATTAGCGATTGGGGCAGGGTGCCATACTGGTAGAAGGCGGTTTGTTTGCGGTAGTCTTGCCGATTGAGGAAGTGGCGGCTCCAGATTCCTGCCTGTAGGGTAAAACTGAGACCAATGAGATGGCGGTTGCCCTCGGCATCGGGCTCGAAGTAGTACTGGGTATCGAGGCGCTGCCACACCGGATGCTCTGGCAAAGAGAAGGCCCGCACCCGTCCTTGGCGCGGCCAATCTAGACTCACTAAAGGCTGGCAGGCTTGGTAAACCAGGGTTTTAATCAGAGTAAGTTTTTCCAGTTTGCTGAGGTCTTTGCGGCGGTTTAGGCCCAGGTAGGCTTCAATGTGTTGATCGTTAATAACGAAGGGGCTGTCCCAGGGCCGATCGAGGGTGGTGGCGTGGGCGGCAAAGATGAGATGCAGACAGGCGGCTCGCAGATCCATTTGGGCTAAGACCCTTTGCCCTTCCTCGTAGCCCAGGGGGGTGGGCTGGGCCTCCTCTGGATCGGCGGCTAGGCGCAGGCGTAGGGTGCCCCGTCCTCGATGGATGGATCGCAGATGGCAAAGGCGCTGGTCTTCATCGGCTTGCCAGGGCAGGGACTGACGCTGGGCCAGTAGATTACAGGCCTCCCATACCACCATGGAGGAGGCAAAGGGGGTGGTTTTGCCGTTCAGAAAGATGCTGGGAATGGCCGCCGGGAGCAGCGTACTACGGTGGCGGCCCTTTTTCGGCTGGAGGGGAGCCAGGGCACCCAGATTGCAGGCCTCGACGCAGGGGGGCGTTTCTACCTCAGGACATTGATCACAGAGGGTGGGGTCGATCCAGTAGCCCTCCTCCGATGGTTTGATGGCTCCCTGGGGGCAGGTGGGGCGACACTGATCGCAGGCAACGCAATCGGTTTGAACGGCGTAGGTCATCGGCTACCCTCCGAGATAAACGGCCCCCTAGGCATAACAACCTCAGCTACCAAAATTTATGCCTTGGACTACGTTTTAATAATCTCTCTAGATTTGCCTAAAAGCAGTTCAGATTGGACGTTTTTGACACAAAAACCGTGGTTAAAACTACGTTTTTTGAAGGCCTTTTGTCATAAAAAAACGACCTGTTATCCAGATCGCTACAGAAGGCTATAAAACTACGCATTCAAGTTACATTTCGCCATCTACCCAGGATGCTGTCTTCCCGGACCGACGGCTGCGCAAAATTCCTGACCCCAGTCATCTAGCCATTGACGGAGACTTTAACGCTGACCTCTTCGCGCTTCGTTGCCGGGGCCGCCAGGTGAGCCGGAATAGGCTGCATGGGGGCCATGGCGCGGGCCGTATCCACCGTCTGATCCCCTTGATCCACCGTCTGGGAGGCCTCGGCGGCATCCATTTGGTCGCAGATGGCCTTGGCTAGGGTCATGGCGGCATAGATGCCCCCCAGATACAGCACTAGGTCAAAGGCCCCAAAGTAAAGGTGAAACATAGGGAATCTCCTTCCGGCAAATCAATCAGGTCAATTGGTTCCGCTGATATTACCGCATTCTTAGGCTGAAGGGGTCTACTCGATGGCGTGCCGTGCCAGATTCTCCCAGG
>CAZWNR010000287.1:0-5778 GCA_964635665.1 uncultured bacterium
AGGATCCGCTTCGCGCCCGCCCCCACCGACCACTCAAAGGAATGCACTCGGTAGGCGGCAGCGGCAATATTGCTGGCGGCGATGCTCTTGCTGGCCACCAGCATGTTGTCTACCCGCTGGGGAATCAGCGCCCGCAGGGGAATTTGAGCGGGGTAAGCTTGGCCGTGGGCTTGGCGCACCCCAGGCCGCTCGATATTGCCGGGGGCTTCGGGCGGGTAGTCGCGCATACAGGGGTGGAAGTCGATGGCGTACTGGGCGATGCCCACCGAGTCGGGATACATGCGAGAGCGCCCCCGCACATGGAATTCGTCGGGGTTGGCATCGGGCATGAAGGTATCCACCGTCTCTAGTCCCGCCAGGAATCGCCGCATGGAGGTAAAGGTGCTGCGGTCTAGGTTTTCTTGGTAGAACTCGGAGGTGAAATCGTTCCAGGAGAAGTCAATTTCGCTGATCATAAAGCCGTTGTCGTAGCCGTAGGAGGGACGGCCAATGATGCGACGAGCTTCGCGGATATAGGGATACTTCGAGAGGCCGTGCTCTGTGCCCATGGGGGAATCTAGCCCAGTCATGTAGCGGTTGTAGGGGTCGGGTTCCTTCCAGGAGTCATCAATTTGGGAATCGGTCGTCCCTGTCGTTAGCCAGTAGAAGAAGCCAATGGCGTTTTCTTCCCCTCGGCGCAGGGTTTCGGTACGCAGACCACCCAGCCAGCCGCCCGGAGCCAGTTGGCCGCTGGCTTGCAGTTGGTCTTCCGTCAAAATCAGGTTATCGCGGGCGGTGCCGGGGCGGTAGTCGTTGCCCCAAGTCCAGTTCTGCATGGAGATATCGCCAGGGGTGGGACGAGGGGCACCAAAGATGCGCTCATCCACCCGACGGGGGCCAGCACTCCACAGGCGGCGATAGGTGAAGACAAAATCAAAGTGATCCTGGGGCGTTTGCAGTTGGTCGCGCTCTTTTTCCCAACTATAGTAGGGCGCGTAGGTGGCGTAAAACTCTGGCACGTCGAAGGTTTGGGGTTCGGCGGTGCGCTCCATGGCGAAGGTGTAGGTGAAGCCCTGGGTGCAGTAGGCATCCCGCTCGGCCACCGGAGAAGAGGGGTTGTGGGGCGAACGCGGATCCAGCCCCACCTCGTAGGGCACATCGGCCAGGGCAATCAGTTCCCCGGTTTCCGTGGCCTCTACCACGAACCAATCGACCCGATCCGGGTCGGCATTGGGGAAGCGTTCCGTGTCAATGCCTGCGGGCACAAACTGAATGATTTCCTTCGACAGGCGGGCCGAATCTTGGTAGGTGTAGGCGTCTTCGATGATCTCCGACAGAAAATCGGTATTTAAAGGAGCCGTCCCCGGTGCAGGGCTGTGGCGAATGGCGGTCATGCTGGTGATGTGGCTGCGGTCGGCATTGAAGCCCACCTCTTTAACCACCGTATTGGGGAACCACTTCAGTTCGCCGCCCCCCTCCCGCTCGGCCTCCGCCAGCATCTCCAGCAAAATGGCGTTGGCATCGGCGGGCATAAAGCAAGACACACTCACCCAGCACTGGCCGGGGTTGAGTTCGCCATACTTGGCCTCCACCCGTTCTCGCAGTTCGTTATAGCCCTGGGAGTAAAACAGCCGCCGCCGCTGCTCCCGCGATTCATCCAGCGCCGTGGTGCCCTGGGAGGAAATTTGGCCACCCACCCAGTCGGTCAGTTCCGTCATACAAACGGTATGGCCCATGCGCAGGCTCTCGTAGGCCGCCGCCGTTCCGGCCAGCCCGCCACCCACAATCAGTAACTCACACTCCACCACCTGATCCGGCGTGGGCATACTCTGGGCCAACTGGGGCGTTATCGACTGCTGGGCTTGGGCATTGCCGATGGGCAAGGGCACAGATCCTGCCGTCAGGGCAGCGGCCAGTAGGGGCGTGGTGAGGCTACGAAAGATTCGATTCATGACAATGCTGAAAGGGTTAGGGGCAATGGGTTGGATTGTAAGGGGCCAATGATGGGAGTGACAATCCGCAATCAAATGTCAAAATTGTCGCCCTCGTCGCTGTTGCTCGGGCAAAAGTTTGTAAACTTTTAAGGACTGGCACCGGGGTTTGGGCGACAACAGGCCAGAGCCATGGCATGGCACTAGGCTTACCATACCAAGACTACTACCAGGGATTTTGTAGGGATATTTTTGGGGTTCAACCATCTTGGGTTTGCCGTTTTGTCGCGAGAAAACTCATGAGGAAGTTGGCAGTACCAGAGCAATTGTAGGGCGACCAGATGGGATATTCTTGGTTCTCGAAAAAGACATTTTGGTCTTCTTCTCTGACAAGTTCTTCAGCTAGGAATTGTATTAAGCGAAGTTTATTAATTTTGGGTAGTTCCTGAATTTGAGTCATTAGCTCGGTTAGGGACATTGCGAAGCATCACTGCTTTATTGCTTTTGCTTCTAGGGGTTTTTGATACAAAGCCGGGTCGCTGGTTTGCAGGGGTTAGGGCATGGCGTCAAAGGCAGTTTCTTCGTCAGTTAGGTAGGCATCAATCTCGGTGAGTTTGGCTAGGTAGAAGGTGATAGCCTGGTTGACTGGCATTCGTTGATTGGGAAAGGCGTTACACCCAGCGATATGAATCCGCTATTTACGAAAGGGTCAAGGCTACCACGATTGAGCAAGTCAGTCGAGAAGAAGACTTGAGTTGGGTTCAAGTGAAAGGCATTTTCGACCACAAATTTAGTCAAGAGAAAAAAGACTGGGGAAGTGTTAAGCGAGTCAGCATAGACGAAATCAGTCGTCGTAAAGGACATCAAAATTTTGCCCCTGTTATCTATGACATTGACCATAGTATTTTGCTCAAAGTTATTGACCGTCACCATCAAACGGATGCCTCATAACTGGCGGAGGCCTGCAAGACCTTGCTGCCCATTATCCTCAGCCTATTTGCGCTGATTTAATACTAATTAAATGTCTATGACGCCCAAGAATTCCAACTCCTCCAACTCATCGCCCAGCCTAGGGCTTGAGCTTGATTCTTTGATCTCGAATTGCTTCTTAGCAGAGGTAGGGTACATTCGCGGCTTAAACCTAATCGGCTGATGTTGGATCACCCCCTTGGTCGCAATCATCGCTTACCTAAGTTGGCGAAGCGATTGTTAAAGATCCCCGGTTTCTTGGCGTCGCCAAAAAGATTGTGGGCCACCCGACAGCAGAAACCGGGGATCTGTGCCCATAAGCTATTGAACTGCCCCAGGGCCAAGGTCATGGATTTTTATCCTTGGGGTGTGCACTGGCGGCATCAACGATTGGTCTAAAAACGTCACCAAAAGCCCCAGGTCATATCAATGGCCTGGGGCTTTTGGGTTGAGATGATCGTCACCTATGGGCAACTCGGATGCCGAGGGCGTTTAGCGGTACCTAAAGTTGCGATAGACCAAGCGGGAGTTAAACCCTTGGCTTCTGAGGTAGCTCACCATGGCTTCGGCCTGGTTGCGTTCGGTGCACTCGGCGGCGTTGATAAACTGCCCCTGGCGTGCGCTCTCAAAGCGGGGGGAAACGTTGCAGGTGTCTAGGCGGCGAGGGGTAGAGCCATCGCGGGCCACGAGGGCGCGAATGGCATCGAGTTCCTGCTGTTCACCAAAGACGGCGGCAACAAAGGGAGCCAAGGAACCACTACTGGAAACTCCACCACCCTCAAAGCAACCGGGACGGTCTTCCGCAGGAACATTCACCGTCAGTGGAATGGTGTTAATGCGGGATTCCGACAGCAGCAAGGCTCCATTGGTACCAATCACTTCGAGGACAGCGCGGCCCCCCGCATTCACCCGTGCATGGTAGCGGGCTGGGGTACCTTGGTATTGGTTCCCAGCGAAGTAGGAAATCCAGCATTCATACCCCGGAATGGTGCCGGAGGTTTCTGCCGTAGCGACCTGGCCGTTGACGACGGTGGTGGCCGTTGGCTTGAAGTAGACGTTCATCTTGCGCAGGTTATCCGCCGGATCGCGGAACACGCGCACCGCATAGTTCTGGGTCTCGAAGCCGAGGATCGTATTGCGCTCTAAGGCTCCGGTGACGGGGGCTTCGGGCATTTGGGGCGCATCGATGCCGCCCGCAAATTCGGTAAAGATAACCTGGCTATTGGAGGCATCCAAAATTTCTAGGCGAGCCTGACGGGTGCCTCGGTTGTGGCTGGCCCGAAACCGAACGTTTCGCCCGAAGCGAGAGCCGAGGCTTTCAAAGGTCAAAAAGCCATCGGAGGACACAGCACCCAAAAAGGTGGCGGGCTGACCATTCAGTTCTAGCTCCGTGGGAGACGTGCGTCGGAAGACGTTCATTCTCGCGGTGGTCTGATTGGCGGGAATGAAGACCCGCACGGCGTAGGTGGGGGTGTTGAATACCAGGACATCGCGCTGGAAATTGACGGTGTTGGCCAAAACGGCTTCCCCAGGGAGTTGAAACCCATCTGTGGAGGGCATGGCATTTTCAACCGCCGTTGGGGCTACCGCGCCAGCGGGCACCGATAGGCTGATGACAAGAAAACAGGCGGCTAGGGCAAAGGACAGGTAGGATATAAGCCGCCTTGACCAACGGTGGAGGCGGTGACTCGGCCAGGCTAGCTTCATAGAAAATCGCTCCCTATACTCCTCACTAGAGAAATCCCGCTAGATCGCTTTTGCGGGGGTGGTCAGGATCTCAAAGTCCTGGTACTTCTCTAAAATTACGGACGTAATTCTAGCTAACTTTTCAGAAAGCGCTCTGTATTTTCAAGAAAATCTGCATCTTTTCGGGGCTTAGCCTAGACGGTCGGAGAGGCCGTTGGGGTCTTGGGCCAACTGGCGCAACCACTGCTTGGTCTCGGCACTGAGGTCTAGGGACAGGGGGCCGGTGCGCAGGTGCAGATCGCGCTGGGGAAAGGGGACTTCGATACTGTGTTGGCGCAGGCTGGCCTCAATGGCAAAGTACAAATCGCTCTTAATCACCAGCTGTCGGTGGGGCTGGGCAATCCACACCAGCAGCTCAAACAGCAGGGCATTGTCACCAAAGCCTAGGAAAAAGACCTGGGGTGAGGGGGTGGAGAGCACCTCCGGCTGCTGACGCCCCACCGATAACAACACCTGCTTGACCTGGTTTGGGTCTGCGGCATAGGCCACCCCCACAGGTAGGCGAATCCGGGAAACGGGGTTGCCGTGGCTCCAGTTGATGATTTCCTGATCCAGCAGGCGCGAGTTGGGCACAATAATCGACACATGATCTAGGGTGCGAATCTCGGTGCTGCGGGATCCGATGCGGTTGACCGTACCCTTGACTGCGCCAAAGTCCACAAAGTCGCCCACCTGAACGGGGCGCTCAAACACCAGCACCAGGCCGCTGACGAAGTCCCTTACCAGACCCTGTAGGCCAAAGCCAATCCCAATCCCTAGGCCGCTGGCAATCAGGGCAATGGAGCTCAGGTCGATGCCCCAGATCTGCAAAACCACCACAGTGCCTAGCAAAATCAGGGTGTACTTGCTGAGGGCAGCAATGGCCTCCTGGGAAGCGAGGCTAATTCCGGCCACCCGCAGCACCCGTGATCGCAGCAGGTTGGTGGCGGTGTTGGCGGCCACCACTAGGGCCAGTAGGGTGGCCAATAGCAACAGCAAATCCAGCAGGGAATAGGCGCGGCTGCCCACCACAAAGCTGCGGGCAAAGAGGCCATCGGTGAGGCTACGGCTGACTAAATAGCTAAAGCGGCGCGTTACCGGAAAGAGATTGGCCACGTAGGTTATCGTGCTAAACCACACGACGCCCTGCACGATCACCAGCATGGCCCGCCCC
>CAZWNR010000288.1:0-5777 GCA_964635665.1 uncultured bacterium
ATGGCCATCGGCGCAGTTACGTCAGACAGGCCGGAGGCACAGAGCACGGGCACGGAAACTGCGCGGGAGATTTCGTAGGCGGCGGCCAGGGTGGGGGCAGCCTTTTCGATCAGTCCTAGGGTGCCGGGGTGGGTGGGCTGGCTGCTGGTGCCACCTTCGGTTTGGATGATGTCGGCACCAGCGGCCACGAGGGCTTCGGCCAGGGCCACCTGCTCGTCTAGGGCCAGGATGTGGGGCACGGTGACAGAGAGGGTAATTTCCGGCAGCAGAGCACGGGTGCGGCGGGTGAGGTCGAGCACTTCCGGGGCCTCGAAGCGGCGACCTTGGGCATAGAAGGCGTCGAAGTTGCCGATTTCGATCACATCCGCCCCAGCGGCCACGGGTGCCAAAAAGGCGTCGGGTTCTACCGCAGAGACGCAGATGGGCAGATCGGTGACCGCTTTGGCCAAACGCACCAGTTCCGCATCGGCAGCGATGTCTACGAAGGTGGCCCCACCCTGATCAGCCGCCTTCACAATATCCACCACATGGGCAGCGTTGAAGTTGGTGAGTCCGCTGATAATTTTAAGGGCCGTTTGGTTGGCCAGGGCCTGTTGTAGGTCAGAACGCATAGGGTATCTCTCAAACGCTGAATTCAGTTTGCCCCATTGTCGCATTGGAGGCTGTACTGTGGTGAACGGATTGATGACCCAATTCATCCGTCGTTGGTTAGGGCGCTGTCTGCTTTACAGCCCTCGTCTGGCTCTTCCCTTTAGCCACGGGCTATCGTTATGACGATTTTTCGCACCCCACTAAGTCTCGCCTTCGACGGCTAAGACCCGATCCGAATCCCAGAGTCCTGCTTCCAAACCAGCAGAACCGCAGGGTGCATAGCGCCAGAGTTGCCGTGGGACCTACGCCCCTAGACTGCTGTCCAGCAACACCCTGACGGCGTTGATAAGCCACAATGCACCACGGGGAAATCAGGGATAATCAAGAAGGATTGGGTAGAAAACGGCATCAAAAGCGGTGCTGGGTGTACTTCTATGCCAGTATTGTCAAAGGTTTTGAAGGGGTCAGGTTGGCTATGGTGAAATGGGATGATCTCAACAACTTTGCGGAGAACCCGCCCCGCCAAGTGGTCACTAGCCCTATCACCATTGAGCCCTTTGGGGTACCTAGGGCTTTGCCCCGCCTGCTGTTTGATTTTGGGGTGCAGATGGCCTACCTGAGTACGGCTCATCCAGAGCTACCGATGCTAGACTTTGGGGCGGGCACCGGATGGATTACGGAGTTTCTCTGTCGGGCGGGCTACCGGGTGGTTGGGCTAGACGTCAATCCCCAGGCCGAGGAATGGTTGCGGGATCGGCTACGGGTGGATCAGCGCCTTGACCCCACCGCCGTCCGCTTTGCCTGTAGTGATGGTCATCGGATGCCCTTTGAGGCCGCGAGCTTTAGCAACCTGCTTTGCTACGACACTCTGCACCACATGTATGACTATCCCCTGGTCTTTTCGGAATTTGCTCGAATTTTGCCCCCTGGGGGAAGGGCTATTTTTGTGGAGCCGGGGGCCAAGCACAGTCAATCGCCCGATACCATCGCCTTCCTCAACGAGCAGAAAAAGCACGACCCCACCTGGATTGAACGGGATGTGGTACTCGAAGACATTGACGCCATTGCCCGCCAGGCGGGTTTTTCGGGGCTAACCATCGTACCTATGCCCTTGCCCAATGCGGCCCTAACCTACAACCTAGACCACTGGACACAGTTTCGCGCTGCCGAACCTAGCCCCACGCGCACCCAACTGCGCGATCAATTCTGCGACCATCTGGGGGTCGTCAACTACGATGGCCGCGTCATCTTCTATGTTGACCGTCAGTAGTTGGCCCCATTCAGCACCCTAGCGCTCAGGTTCACAGCGCTCGCCATCGGTGGTAAAGGCGAGGGGATAGCTAGGATCCAAGGGGGAGCCGATTGCTCTGGCCCGAAGGCCGTAGCCCGTGACGAGGTGATAGGTCTGAATTGGGTAGCCAAAACGCCGAATGGTGAGGATTTGGGGCGGATCGGTGCGCTCAAACATAGCCAGGTGGGCAGGGCAGATGGGGTGCCAGTCTTCCCCTAGTAGTACAGCATCCCGTCCGTCGAGGGCTTCTACGCTGTACCAAAAGTCGGTTTGGTCAAGGCGACCCGAAATCGCCAGGACTTCGGGGTTATCTAACTGATAGGCCAGGGCAGCGGCGGAGCGGTAGTCCGTCGTCAGTAGCAGCGGATTATCTAAGGGTTCAGCCTGGGCGGTGACGGCGGCAGCAATCTGATCCCAGCCGTAGAGGGCGGCACTGTCGTTATCGGCTGGGCCAAACAGGGTGGTGATGGGAACAACCGTGTAGTGAATGGTCAGGATCACCACGGTAAATAGCCCTATCCCTTGGGCCACAACCATCTGCCGGGGATAGCGCAGGGGTGATCCCCCCCCTGGATTCGGTGAATCCTGGAGTTGATGGGGTGGATTCTGTGGGATCACCCCGTAACTTGCGTCAGCCTGGGTTGGATTGTGCGACCGACTGGAACGATAAAACCGATCCGCCAGTAAAGGAAACAGCAGCGGATAGGCCAGAATATTCCAGTAATACAGGGCCATGGACACCAGGGAGAGCGCCACAAAGGTGCCCGTCGAGAGCACAAAAATCCACCCCGCCACCACCGCATAGAGGGATGGTCGCCCAAAATTGTGGTGGACTCGCCGCCACTGTTGCCCTAATCGCCATATCCCCCAGGACTGAATAGGGCCAAGGATGAGGGCACAAAGCAGCAAAAAGACCAGCGGTTGCAGCAAATTGAAGGTCAGTCCGCCGCCGCTGGTGCGCTCTCCGTAAAACCGAAAGGAGGCAAAGCCCTGCTGCCAGTTCCAGATCAGAATAGGGGACAAGGTCAGGATCGTGATGCCTAAGGCCCGGTAAAGCCGAGCATCCCCAAACAGTCGTCGTAGGGATTGCTGGGTTAACAGCGTCGCCAAAAAGCCCAGGCCCACAAACAGAGCGTTGTATTTGCTGAGTCCGGCCAATCCCAAAAACAGGGCAGATCGGTAGAGGTAGCGGGCTTGTCCACGACCATTGGCCTGGTAGTTATCTACAAAGCGAACAAAATCAAAGCTGCTGAGTACCGAAAAGGTGACGAGCCAGTGGTCGTGCCACGCCATCGCCAAAAATAGAAAAAATAGTGGTGATGCCGTCAACAGCAAGACCATCAGCCACAGTCGATCTCCGCCATCATCGCCGTAGAGATAGCGGCCAATGTGGTAAAAGGTGATGGCCAGAATCCCGTTACTGATCCAATTCGACAGCCGCAGCACCCAGGTAGACCGACCGGGCAGAATCGCCAAAATCCCCTGGATCCAGGCGTGAAAGGGGGGATGATCGTAGTAGGAGAAACTGGGATGCTGTCCCCACAGCCAATAATAGGCTTCATCGGGGTTGGGGAAGGCCATGCCCCAAAACCAAAGTCGCACTGCCAAAAAGGCCAATAAAAACCACCGCCCCCACCGCCACACAGGAGACTGAAATAAGCTTCCTAGGGAGATGAGGGCAAGGGGCATTCGCCTGAGACTAGGTTCCATAACGGCCATGCTTGGAAATTGTGGGGCCTAGCCTCAACCAAACCATGAGTCGGGCCGTGAATCGGGCGATTCTCGCCTCTGATTAGATGATCATGCCGTCGGGGATGACGGCATTTTTTAGCACCACCACAATGCCGCTGCGGATGTAAAAGCCGAGGTCTTCCCGTTCCGCTTCCTGGACGTTTTCTTTATTGACAATCTGCACATTGCGGCCAATGCGGGCGTTTTTGTCGATAATGGCCCGCCGAATCACCGATCCTTCCCCAATGCCCATCGGTACTTTGCCTCGGGTGAGGTGCTGACTACTTTCCGACAGAGGCTCATAGTAGTCGGCCCCCATCAGCAGGGAATCTTCAATAAGGCAGTCGGCATTAACCCGTTGGCGTAAACCAATCACCGAGTGATGAATACGGCAATTCTTGAGAATACAGCCCTCGGTAATGCTGGATTCGGTGATGTGGCAATCCTGGAGTTTGTTGGGGGGTAGATAGCGAGAACGGGTATAGATGGGGGCGTCTTCGTGGTAAAAGCTGAAGGGTGGCTGGGGCTGCATGGTCAGCGCTAGGTTGGCATCGTAGAAGGCTTCAATCGTCCCGATGTCTTCCCAATAGCCATCAAACAGGTAGGCTTGAACGTTGTGATCCCGAGCCGATGCCGGAATAATTTCCTTACCAAAATCGGTTTGATCTAGGTTCTTGCGCAGCAGGTCGATTAACACTTGCTTCTTGAAGACATAGATCCCCATGGAGGCAATGAAGGGCTGCTCTTTGGCCTGTTCGGGGGTGAGACCAAGAACGGTGGTATCCACCTGCATCCGATCTAGGGCATCCCCCTTCGGTTTTTCACTGAAATCCACCACACGCCCGGTGCCGTCAATTTTCATCAGACCAAATTCCGAGGCTTGCTTATAGCCCATGGGTACCACGGAAAGGGTGATGTCGGCATTCGTAGCCCGGTGACGCTCCACAAACAGACTGTAATCCATACGATAGAGATGATCCCCAGACAGAATCAGGAAATCATCCACATTCCAAGAGTCAAAGATCCAGAGGTACTTCCGTACCGCATCCGCCGTGCCCTGGAACCAACTGGGGCTATCTGGGGTTTGCTGGGCAGCAAGCACCTCCACAAATCCCTCTGTGAACTGAGAAAATTGATAGCTTCGTGAAATGTGGCGGTTTAGGGAAGCGGAATTGAACTGGGTAAGAACGTAGATTTTATGAATTTCAGAGTTGATACAGTTACTTACCGGGATGTCAATGAGGCGATACTTCCCGGCCAGGGAAACCGCTGGCTTGGCTCGGAACTTGGTTAATGGATACAACCGGGTGCCGGCACCCCCACCCAAAATAATCGCCAATACTGATTTCACGATTCTTCCTCGTTGATCCCCACGGATGACCTTAGTTTGCACATCTACAGTTTGGGCCTGAGGGTACACCTTGACAAGGGGGATCACGGAAGATTGTGGCAGATTGTGACCTAGCCTACGTTCGGCGGGGGGATCACCCCTAGGAGGCTCCGTGGGGTCTCCCAACCGGAGGGCTTCTCCTTGCAGAGCGGTGGCAGGCTTTCCCAGGGTAGAAGGCCGAGGTGGGGACTTTAAGGTGGCGTTAACCCGCCGAGCAAACCAGCGCTATAAAATGACAGGCACATTATCTGTACCCTTAAGAGGCTCCCCATGCTGAATCCAGCCCACGCCATTTCACTCTTTGCCAAATCTCCCGATATCAAGCTATTCAAAGCTGGAGAGGTCATTTTTGAAGTGGGTACCACGGGGGAGGTGATGTACGGCGTGATTGAGGGCGAGGTGGATATGGTAGTCAACGACAAAGTCTTTGAAACCATTCAGGCTGGAGATGTGTTTGGGGAAGGAGCCCTTGTGCAAGATCCACCCCTACGGGCTTCAACCGCCGTGGCCAAAACCGACTGCAAGCTAGCCGCCGTGGATCAAACCCACTTTGAGTTGTGGTAATTGTTCTTGCAACCGCGTTGCCATATCTGTGGCGGCTTGGCATGTCATGACTTCCGATTCTTCAATCAAAGGACATACCCAATACGCTTGTCGACCTACCTGACATGCCTCGCGAATGCGTGTAACAATCTCATCACGTCTTTCACTCGCAATCACACTGGTTGTGATCGGGGTGCGCCCCGGCGGCAACTCATCAATCACCGAACAATC
>CAZWNR010000289.1:0-5772 GCA_964635665.1 uncultured bacterium
CACCGATGGCAACTACTCCCATCGCCTGTGGTTTGCGCCCGTTTCCACCTCCGCTGTTGTCGTAATGGTGAACTGCTGGGTGGGAACGGGCGCAAACCACAGGCGATGGGAGTAGTTGCCATCGGTGTCTAGGAGTGGCGTCTGCTGGGTGGGAACAGGGGACACCACTAGGTTAAAGTGGATTACCCGCTGGGCAGCATCGGTGCGGGGATAGAGCCGCAGGGTGTGGGGCTGGAGCAGCACGGGCTCTGGATAGTGGTAGGTGGTTTCGTGCTGAATATGAAAGCGCATGGCTCGATCTAACCTCCAGACTGCGCCATCCACCTTAGCGCAATGTCTGTCTCCAATCGGTGCGCTATCCATCCATGGCCGTGCCCCTGGGCCCGATAGAGCAGGGTTGACAGCCTAGAGCAAAACCGCCATGCCGTTCAAAACGGTACTCTCCGGCGGGGAACGATGATCTAAACCAGGATGATTCTCCGTAGGGATCATCCGTTATGTAGAGGTTTACAAGATTAAGCATTTATAAAATAACATTGTCGCCC
Organism: uncultured bacterium; assembly: GCA_964635665.1. Classification (GTDB taxonomy): domain Bacteria; phylum Cyanobacteriota; class Cyanobacteriia; order Phormidesmidales; family Phormidesmidaceae; genus Nodosilinea. The sequence continues at coordinate 546 of CAZWNR010000289.1, forward strand.
CGGGAAAAGACCGCCATAATGTTATTTATAGAAAGACTGCATTTTCCTGAATTTCTCGCAATGGGCTTGGTTCGTTGCGAGCTTATTTTTGGAAAAATTCAAGCCGTGGCCCGTGTTTTCAGAACCGTTTTTTCAACACAATAAAGTAGCTAGGATTACAAAAATGATTTTTATGTCTCAACAGGTACACTGCCCGAACTGCGGTCACTTAGCTGAACGTCATCATTTGGAAAAAGAACAGTTGGTGCGAACCCAATGCAATGCCTGCGATTATCTTATGATTACCTGTATCCGCAGTGGCAAGGTGATTGAAGCCTATGCACCTGGGCTATTTGTGGGTTCGGCTCGCTAAATAGCCACCTGCCCCATACGATTAGGTAAGAAAAGTAGCTATGACCTCACCGGAAATGGTGTTGCGGCAATGCCGCCTTTTGGGACGAGAAGGATCGGTGGACATCGCCATTCAAGGGGGCATTATTCAGGCCATTGCTCCCCGGTTAGAGGTCTTAGCCAGCCAAGAATTATCGGTACAGGGTAAGCTGGTGAGCCCACCCTTCGTGGAGTCCCACATCCACCTAGATTCCGCCCTCACCGTGGGAGAACCCCGCTGGAACCAAAGCGGCACCCTGTTTGAGGGCATCGACATTTGGCGGGAACGCAAGCAGTCCATCACCCTAGATGATGTGAAGCAGCGAGCCATGGCCACCCTGAAGATCCTGGCTCAGCAGGGCACCCTGTTTGTGCGCAGCCACGCCGACGTCAGCGAACCCAGCCTCACGGCCCTACGGGCTCTACTGGAGGTGCGGGAGGCAGTGAAGGACTGGATTACCGTGCAGGTGGTGGCCTTTCCCCAGGATGGCCTCTACGGCAGCCCCGGCAACGATGCCCTGATGGCCGCCGCCCTAGACATGGGGGCCGATGTGGTGGGGGGCATTCCCCACTACGAGCTAACCCGCGAGGATGGGGTGAACTCCGTCCACCGCATTTTTGAATTGGCCGAGCAGTACGACCGTCTAATTGACATTCACTGCGACGAAACCGACGACGATCAGTCTCGCTTTTTGGAGGTGATGGCCGCCTGTGCCCTGCGTTCTGGCCTGGGCGACCGGGTCACCGCCAGCCACACCACCGCCTTCGCCTCCTACAACAACGCCTACGCCACCAAGTTAATGGGCCTGCTAGAGCGTTCCCGCATCAACTTCATCGCCAACCCGCTGATCAACATCACCCTCCAGGGCCGCGCTGATACCTACCCCAAACGCCGAGGCGTTACCCGCGTCAAGGAACTGTGGCAGCGGGGGCTCAACGTCAGCCTAGGCAACGACTGCGTCCAGGATCCTTGGTACAACCTAGGTACGGGCAATATGCTAGCGGTGGCCTCCATGGCGGTTCACGTGTGCCAGATGACAGGCCTCTCAGAAATTGAAGCCTGCTACCAGATGGCCACCACCCACGGAGCCCGCACCCTCAAGGTAGAAGACCAGTACGGCATTGAGGTAGGCAAGCCCGCCAACATCATCGTCCTTGATGCCGATGGCCCCTACGATGCCATCCGTCGCTGCGCCACCGTCACCCACGTCATTTCTAGGGGCAAGCTGCTGGCCCAAACCCAGCCCGCCACTACCGCTTGGCTGGGAGCCGATAGCTAGAACACCGTCAGCCTGTACGCCCGTGCCCTCCCCCTTACCAGAAACTTGTGGCCATAATAAAAGCGTCCCCCTTCCCGGTGATGCCATGTTCTTCCCTCCCTTTTGTATGCCCCCCAGCACCGAGTCTCGGCGGCAGTACCAGCGCTACAAGCTAGAGATGATGAAGGCCTTTCGCGATTCCTTAGAAACACGGCTAGCGGCGGTAAATGCGGCCATCAGCACCGTTGAACAACAGATCAGCCAAGAAACCGAGTAGGGCTAGGTCTCCTGGCCCAACAGTCTCCTGGCCCAACAGTCTTCTGGCTCAAAGGACTTCTGGCCCAAGGGTTTCCTGCTCTATAAAGGAAATCATGCAGACAAGGAAGTTACGCCCCTACCGTTGGGTGGTTTGGCCAGCGGTGGGGGCTAATTTGGGCCTAGGCGCATTTTGCCCATGGCCTAGCAAAATACACTTTTTTCGGGCACAGTCCCCTAGGATATGACCAATACAATGGCTGGCCCCGTGCTTGGCCTCTCCTAGGTGTGACCGTGCCCCATGCTTGACTCCATTTCTGCCTCCCCATCCTCCCCGGCTACTGCGAATTCCTCACCCTTTACCTCTCACCTGCTCCAGCCCATTGCGGTGAAGGCCGTCTACGGCTTGACCCTGCAAGGGGAAACCCTACTGGCCGTCGATCCCTTTCGGGGCTATTTGCTGAGTATTCATCCCAAAACCGGGGATGCCACGATCCTCAACCCGCGCCATGCCGCCGAGTTTGAGCAGGCCACAGGGGTAGCCTATTGGGAAGGCCGAGTTTGGGTCGCCAAGGGCCACAGCGTCTACGTTACCGCCCTGGAGGAGATCGCGCCTACCCCGGTGATTACCCTGCCCTACACCGCCGATGGCGTGGCCGTTTGGGAAAACACCCTCTACGTGAGCTGCAAAAAGGCAGGCTACATCTATGTGTACGACCGCGATTCGGGCCAGCGGATCACCCAGTTTCCGGCACCGGGGATTGGCATAGAGAATATTTCAGTATGGGGCGATTATCTCTGGGTCTGTGACCAAACCGAACAAACCGTATATTGCCTAGACCGCGCCACCGGGGAACTGGTGGTGAAAATGCTCACCCCCTTCCCCACGCCGACGGGGATCGCTGTGCCGCCCCACACCCAGCCAGAACAGGGCACCATCTGGGTTGCTTATACCAACGAAGAACCCTACGTGCGCGATGATCCCAACAGCGACGTTCCCTTTGATCTCACCTTCCGCGATATCACCCTGATCCACCCCCTCACCTACCGCTGGGACAGGGCCAAGAACTACTGCCGCACCAACGGCTTTTTGGTGGAAATGACCTACGTGGAGGAAATCGACGCCCTAGAAGACGCCGCCGCCCTGCAAAATGTGGAATGGCGGATAGCCTTTCCCACCCACACCGACCGCCAAACCCTACGCGCCGTAGAACCCGTAGGGCTGCCCTACGACGAAGATATCCAAAGCGGCGAACGGGTGGCCAGCTTTAAGTTCCCCACCCTCGACCCCCACGAACGCCACATTTTCGGCTGGAAAGCCCTCGTTGAGGTCTACGGCCTGAAGTACCAACTCACCCCTCGTCAGGTGGAAGCGGCTCCGCCCCTACCCACAGAATTTGGCCCCCGCTACCTAATCGACGACGATGAACTGGCCATGGATAGCCCCATGATCCAAGCCGCCGCCCGCGAGAGCATTGGGCGAGAAACCAACCTGCTGCGTCAGGTGCTCAGCATCCGCAACTACGTCTACGACAAGCTTTCCTACGCCGTCACCCCCGCCATCGAAACCCCAGATGTGGTGCTAGAACGGGGGCGCGGTTCCTGTGGAGAATACGTGGGCCTGCTGCTGGCGCTGATGCGGCTGAATGGCATCGCCTGCCGCACCGTGGGCCGCTACAAATGCCCCGCCCAGGCCGATAAACCCGGCATTTATCTAGAACCCGACTTCAACCACGTCTGGATCGAGTTCTACATCCCCGGCTTCGGCTGGCTGCCGATGGAATCCAACCCCGACGACATCCAGGAGGGCGGCCCCTACCCCACCCGCTTTTTCATGGGCCTGCCCTGGTGGCATGTGGAAATGGGCAAGGGCATCCCCTTCGAGAAGCTGATCCGCCCCGAAGATAGCCCCGATGTGAAACTAGGCGATCTGGCCGTTAATCACATGCGGTTTCGGATTTTGGGTGAGCTGAAACCTTAAGAAAGTAGGGTGGGCACTGCCCACCACCCCATTTATTCCCCAACCAACCACCCCACCTCAAACTTGTCGGCTTCGGCAAAAATAGGTCTGCGGTTAAAGATGACTAGGGTGAGAAAGATTGCCCCGCCAGGAATGTAGGCGCGTCGATAATCGGGCCATTGGGGGTTAGGGGAAGATACGCTAAGGTAGTGTTCCCGATGGGTTGGTGATGGCTGGGTGGGAAGGTGGGCGGGCAGTGCACACCCTACAATTACTTGCCCCATTAACGGCCCATGGGCCGACCGTTAATGGTGTTGATCTTTTTGAAGAAGAAAATGGGCAGAAGCTCAGGTAGCTTCTGTCCATGATATCTGAGGTGCAATACCTCAACAGGGGACATCCAGCGGGGATGCACCAACCCGTGAAATAGCGCCCACCCTACGAGAGGTTACGCCTCGGTTTCGGCGGCTTCGCCGTTGCGCTTACGCAGGGCTGCTACCCCCATGCCTACCAGCCCTGGTAGCAGAGCGGGAGTGGGAATCGGGTTAGGCGGGACTTCGGATCCGTAGGCGTATAATTGAGGAGCATCAACGTCAAAAAATCCTGTAGAACTTACCTCAGTCCAACCAAATTCACTGAAATAATTAGCATTCCATACTGTATTCCCAGAAACGTTGTAAACAAAGTAGGGACCTTGAGCAAGAAATGTAGGATCGGGGCCATCGTAACCTAGCGAAAACCCTACTTTTTCAGCAAGAGCAGCAGCCAGGTCCTGATCACCCCACCAGGGGGAATCTTCTAAAAGGTTGATGATATCTGTCCTGTTATCGGTCACGGTAGAGATGTCAAAAGTGCGGTCGTTACCTTGGTAGTTGATGGTGAATTGGGCTGCTTCAGCCACCGAAGCAAAGGCCACGCTGGCTACAGCTACGGTAGCCGCCGTCATAGCTACTTTAGAAGCCGACATAACACGGCTAGCCAGGTTAGATTTTGTCAATGATTTCATCATTGAAATTAACTCCTTAAAGTATTTCGGGGTTTGTAATCGATCTGGCAGGCACCCTACGTTGGCCGGTATCTCGCTGGACGATGCCACCGGGGTTTTGAAATTTCCATCGTCCGTTGGTGCATGGCAGTCTTTCACAGCCCGGTGTAGTCCGTGCTGCAAGAGAAAACACAAAGCACCTTACAGATCTACAAAAGCAGATGCTCTGGCGAGGGATTGAAAATTCAGAATTGGTGAGATGCTTCTGGTGTGGGGTGTCAAATAAGGGTGTGCATACATGTCTTCAGTCTGACATGTGATACGTCGCTCATGCCCTGACTATCTAGACCCTTGCAATGGTAAATGCTCTGGCCCTACAACGCTAAGTTAAGCCAATGT
>CAZWNR010000290.1:0-2259 GCA_964635665.1 uncultured bacterium
ATTGCGGCCTATGACCAAGCCCTCGCCATCAAACCCGACGACCACGAAGCGCTCTGCAATAAGGGAGTTGTGCTGCTTAACTTAGGGCAGTATGCAGCGGCGATTGCGGCCCTAGACCAAGCCCTCGCCCTTAAACCTGACTACCACGAAGCGTTCTACAACAAAGCCTGTTGCTATGGTTTACAGGGAGATGTTGAAAACGCGATTGATTGCCTACAAAAAGCCATTGACTTAGACCCCAAATATCGCACTATGGCCAAAACCGACACCGACTTTGACCCCATCCGCCACGATGAGCGCTTTCGGGCCTTGGTAGAGGGAGAATCATTGGGCTAAGATCCCAGGGTTCTTTGGCGTTTTGGCGATAAATTATGGGGCACAGCCAGGCAGAACCCTGGGATCTGGGCTACAAAGGAAATCACTAGGAGAATAGCGATGACAATTCTGGTTCCACCATCCTTACAAAGTCTTCCGGCGTCCCTCTCCATCGAGGGGGCTGTCAGTATTGTGATTGAAGAGGGAATCCCTATCTTTAGGGCATCCCAAGCCCTTCAGCATCGCATTGAGACCTTGCTGCAAAAACAATCCGATGAAACACTAACCCCGGAAGAAATCGCCGAGTTCGACCGCTACGAAGAAATCGACGACTATCTCGGCTTTGTAAACCGCACCATTCGCAACCTATATCTTTAGGATGTTCATCTCATCCGCCATGGTGCGCACTTTCAGGCCTTGGTAGAGGGAGAATCCTTGGGCTAAGATCCCAGGGTTCTTTGGCGGTTTGGCAGTCAATTGTCGGGCACAGCGGGGTAGAACCCTGGGATCTGTGTTGCCAACTTTGATTCTATTCGCAACAATTCGCGCTTTCGGGCCTTGGTAGAGGGGAACCGCTAGCCTCTTGGGGAGAACTTGGGCAAGGTTTGTGGGGAAATTGCCCCAGAGGGTTGGGTTCTGGCCTATTCTGGCTGATGTGGGGTAGGCACCTTCGCTTTGCCACCCACCCAACGACCCAAAAAAGGCACGACCATGCGCATCGGACTTCCCAAGGAAATCAAAGACCAAGAATTTCGGGTAGGGCTTACCCCAGCGACGGTCTATACCCTGTGTCAGCAGGGGCATCAGGTGGCGGTGCAGGCGGGGGCCGGGGCGGGGTCTGGACTAACCGACGAGGCCTACCAAGAGGCGGGAGCCACCCTCGTTGAAGACGCCGCCGAAGCTTGGGCGCAGGAATTGGTGGTAAAGGTAAAGGAGCCCTTGCCTTCGGAGTATGGCTACTTTCGGCCCGATTTGATTTTGTTCACCTACCTGCACCTCGCCGCCGAGCGCGCCCTCACCGAAGCGTTGATCAACAGCGGTATTCAGGCCGCCATCGCCTACGAAACCGTGACCACGGGCGACGGTCGCCTGCCCTTGCTTACGCCCATGAGCGTGATTGCCGGACGGCTTTCGGTGCAGTTTGGGGCGCGCTATTTAGAACGTCAACAGGGCGGACGGGGCGTGCTGCTGGGGGGCATTCCTGGCGTGGCCCCTGGGTGCGTGGTGATTTTGGGCGGTGGCGTCGTGGGTACCGAGGCCGCCAAAATTGCCGTTGGCATGGGGGCTAGGGTGCAAATCATCGACATTAATGTGGATCGCCTCGCCTACCTAGAAACCCTGTTTGGTTCGCGGGTGGAACTGCTCTACAGCAGCCCCCGCCGCATCGAAATCTCCGTGCCCCAGGCGGATTTATTGATTGGGGCGGTGCTGGTGCCCGGTCGCAAGGCTCCGCTGCTGGTCTCGAAGGAACTGGTGGCCCAGATGAAGCCCGGTTCCGTCATCATCGACGTGGCCGTAGACCAGGGGGGCTGCATCGAAACCCTGCGGCCCACCTCCCACAGCCAGCCCACCTACATCGAGTCGGGCGTGGTTCACTTTGGGGTGCCCAATATGCCCGGTGCCGTGCCCTGGACGGCCACCCAAGCCCTCAACAACGCTACCGCCCCCTACGTCCTCAAGCTAGCCAACCAGGGCATGGGGGCCTTGATTACCGATGCGGGGCTGAAGGCGGGGCTAAACGTGGCCAAGGGACGGCTGGTACATCCGGCAGTGCAGGGGGTATTTCCTGATTTGGTGGCTCGGTAATCGTTAAAGGTGTCGGGCCATCAGTCTAATCTTCCGGCTCGATGCCTGCGGCGCGGAGTTGTGCTCGTAGGCGTTCGGCTCTTTGGGCTTCCTGTTCGGCACGTTGGGCCTCCTGTTCGGCGCGTTGGGCTTCCTGCT
>CAZWNR010000290.1:2359-5768 GCA_964635665.1 uncultured bacterium
TGGGCTTCCTGTTCGGCACGTTGGGCCTCCTGTTCGGCGCGTTGGGCTTCCTGCTGCGCCCGTTCAAGGCCCCAGAGGAGAAGATTCCCCTCGGCATCCCACCACCGTAGCCAGTACCCGGTTCGATTTTCGCGATCCCCCTGCCAAACCCCTAAAAAGAGCTGCATGGAATCCACCCAATACAGCCCGTTTTCGGCCATGGTTTGCAGTGTGTAGCGCCCCGCCTGCTGGAGTTGGTACAGTTCCAAATCCCCGGAACTAGGTTCGAAAATCGCGTAGTAAGGGACTTGCAGAATCGATTCGTAATAGAACCATTTACCGGGGGGATAAGTTGGCTTGCTGGAATACTCGTCCCCTGCCGTTTCTGAGATAAATTCCATCACGATGCTGGGCGCTGGCCCCTGCAAATTTGGGGTGTAGCTGCGTTCAATTTCGCTACGGGATACCGTGATATTAGCCACATAGGCCCAGTCAGGAGCTTTCACCACAATTTGATCGTTAATGGTGGCACAGATGCCGTAGTTCGTCATCGTAAACGCTGTTTCTGCGACCAAGCCAGCTTGATACAAACTATCGGTAAGGGCCGCTGCTAGGGCTGGTTGATTAACGTTATCCACGGGATCATCGGGTAGCTGAAAATCGTCCGGCAGCTTCTCCCAGGAGATGGTTAGCGGACGGGAGTGTGAGGTTCGAGATGACGCAACAACCATAGGAATTAGGCAGACTGACCACTGCTGATGGTGTCGTTCTTTTCATCATTAAGTATACAACGCATTTCTGGGTGTCCCATGGGCTACGGGCTCAGCAGAACCCGCCAACGGTGTACCTAGCTCTAGGGAGAACGGCGATGGAACAACAAGATAATTCTGAAAATAGTCCCTTACAACTATCAATGATCGATGTTTCAGCCTTTGGTCATGGGTTGTGGCGTTTATAGATCAAGAGTGAGTAGTTATTTCAGGTTTTGTGTGGTTATGTAAATCTTGCCGTCGCTCTATGGTTGCAGGGGGCACAATGCGGAATAGGGTATTGTGCCATTTCTTTTGAGGGCATGGTCTCTCTTTCGCCACAAAGCAGGTGATTTGCCATGGTGCCGTTCTTCAAAGCCGCTACAGAAAAAGCCGCCACAGAAACTGACACCGAAGCCAAAATTTTGCAGGCTGCGCTCAAACTCTTTGCCCAGCGGGGCTATAGTGGCACCACCACTCGCGACTTAGCCAAGGCGGCGGGGGTAGCGGAGGGCACGTTATTTCGACATTTTGAAAATAAAAAAGCCATCCTAGTGGCGGTGGCTAGCCAGGGCTGGGTTGAGATTTTGACAGATTTGCTGACCGAACTCAGTGAGATGGCCAGCTATAAGGCCATTGGGCAGGTGATGCAGCGGCGAATGCTAAACTTACACCGCAATTCGGCCCTAATGCGGGTGTGCTTTATGGAAGCGCAGTTTCATCCCGAATTGCGGGAGCAAATTCAAACCGAAGTGATCGGAAAAATGATTGATGTGGCTGAGGCATTTTTCCAAACGGCGATGGATCGAGGGGTGTATCGTCCCATGAATGCGCGCATGGTAGCTCGGGTATTTTTGGGCATGTTTACGGTGGCTGGCTTTAGCCAAGAAACCCTCGGCGATACCGCTGGTTCGGCCCAATCTATGAAAGAATTGGCGGAATGCTTGACCGATATTTTTCTTAATGGCGTATTGGCTTAGTTCTAGGGCTATCTTCGCCCATTCGCTACTCTGAAACATGGTTTCGGCCCGCTCCCTAAGATGGCCTGATCTATAGCGGATTTCACGCGGGTGAAGTATATTGCGATGAGCACCCCTGCCCCCTTGATAAGGGGGGTACAGAGTGAACCTTAGACAGCGATATACTAGGGGGATCTAGAACCCAGTCATGGTGTATCTCACGCTATCAGGAACCGCTATATCACTAAGGGCGGTACTTCTGAGGGAAAATGATTAGGGAAAAATAGGTTGTGATAAGGAGAGAACCACCATGGTATTTGGCGGTGCACAAAAAATCGGGAATCAACGAGGATGGCAATGGCTAGGACTTTGGATCATCCTTTGCACGGTGATGTTGTGGATGAGTCCGGCCTGGGCCGTTGCGCCTACCCAGCAACCTGCAGAAACCGTCACGGTTCATCTGGGAACGGCGGCGGGGGAACTGCGTTTTGAACCCAATCAATTCACCTTTACCGCTGGGCAACGCTATACCCTAGTGCTAGATAATCCCAGCCCCGAGAAGCACTACTTCACCGCCAAGGATTTCGCGGATGCCCTGTGGACACAAAACGTTAAGGCGGGCAACGTTGAGATCAAGGGCGCTATTCACGACCTAGAACTAAAGCCGGGGGCGGTGGCCAACTGGACGTTTATTCCCCAAAAACCAGGCACCTACGAGTTGCATTGCTCCATTGCAGGCCATGCGGAGGCAGGCATGATAGGGCAAATTGTGATTCAAGCGCCCGTCTAGGGATGCCGCAAAACTCACCCCATCCTCCCCAAAAACCCCTTATACCTCGTAGATTGGGTGGCGCGATAGCAGAACCCAACAAGATCGAAATCCTCAGTGAGGGTTGGGTTCTGCTTCGCTGTACTCAACCCTCACAGGAGATGGGTCAGGCAATCAGCACTACACCACCCTCCATCAACAAAACCCAGTCGTTTTTTTATAATGGATATCCCGACGAGTGACACACATAAAGGATTAGCGCTATCGAAACGGTTTACGGAAATCTCAAGGGTCTGAAACCCAGTCAGCTTAAGCAGTTGCAGCGGTTGTATCACCAGCGCCTGCCGGGGGATTGCATCGTGACGCCGGAGTTTGCCCAGCGGTTGGCGGCGGCGAGTACGGAGGTGGGCAACCCGGTTTGTGCCTACGTGAACCGTCGCGGACAGGTAATCCGCGTGGGGGTGGGCACCCTGCGACAGACCCAAATTCCCCTGACAGAACTGCCCCGCTACGGCGATGATCGCCTCTGCGGCATTCGCTGCATTGCCACCCAAACCGAGGCCGACCCACCGGGGGATGTCATCCTCACCACCATGGCCCTACAACGGCTGGATATGCTGGCCTCCCTGGTTTTGACGGGCAGCGGCTTTAAGCGGCGGGGTGGGCAGTCCGCAGGCTACATTCAATCCGCCTACCTGGCCCATCTGGTGCCCCATCCAGAGCAGCGCTGGCTGGTGTCGGAAGCGCTGGATGTGGAGGATTTGGCCAGTCAGCATTTCCTAGAACGGGTGGAGGAACTAGAGGAGGACTTCCGCCGTGCCTTCACCGCCCGTCAGGTGGATACCGACCAGGATCGGGTGCTGGTGGTGGGGCTGCACACCCACGATCACAACGCCGACCATTTTCATCAACGTCTACAGGAACTCAAGCGCTTGGTGGACAGTGCCGGGGGC
>CAZWNR010000291.1:0-5757 GCA_964635665.1 uncultured bacterium
TGGCTGGAAATGATTCGAGGCTTGAGGCGATCCCGGTAGCCCACCCCTAGGGCATCGAGCATGGCTTGGCCAGCGGCGTGGACCTCCCCCTGCTTGTTGGCGTGGAGTTCTAGCAGCCCGTAGAGCCGTTCTACAATTAGCGTGCCGGGACGCACCACCGCTGCCTTGAGGCCGATATCGAGAATGCGGTTGATCTCAATGCCGGGGGAAATTTCAATCCACAGGGAGGCGTCCCCTGGTAGCGGCAAAAAGCCCAGGGATACGGTGCCCATGTAGGCGGCGTGCTGGGGCTGGAGATTATCTATGTATACGTAACTACGAAGATCGACGCCCAAAAATCTATACCCCAACGCACGGCACTGGGTATAGAGTATAAACCTTGTTGATTACCCCTGATATCGAGGTGGGTAAGGCGATCTCGACCCCAGGGCTTTTGGGGTTGGGAATCGGGCTTTTCTAAATTTGAATTTACGGTTATTTGGATTTACGGTTAAAACTTAGAGCCAAAGCCGATGGAGGTATCGCCCATGGTGTTGTAAACCGTGAGGCCCAGGGGCAGGTTAAGATTGCCCTCCTCATCCAACAGATCGCCCACCACGGGAATTTGACGAAAATCTAGGGTAGACATCACCTCTGGGCTGTCGGTAGCGGCCATGCGGCGCTGGATGCGTCCGGCTAAAAGATTGAGATGATCAGCACTGTGGGGGGTAGACTGCACCACATCCGTCATGGAGACTGAAACCGGGGGCTCTAGGGTTGGGTCAGCCCAGGCGGGGAGGGCGGCGCTACCGAGACCTAGGACAGTTAAGGCAACGGGCCAAGGGTAGGTTTTCATAGTCGTCATCTCAGGGTGTGGGGAACAGGGAATCCAACAGCATCAACGGCGATGGATGGCCGACGATGAAGGAGGTTTTGGGAACGGGGGTAGATCTTGGCCACGGCTCCGGCCTAGTAGGAAGGCGCGGGCTAGCGAATTAGGTGCAAACCAACAGCGCTGGCAGACCCTAGCTCAGACTTTCCTATCTATAGCCCATGCACCCTGGCTACCCAAGCAAACTTATTGTGTATTTACGGATGGAAGTATTCCTTGACATGCCGTCATGGCTACCTTTCCAATCTTCACGGGCGGCGGCGGCAATCCGTAAAGCTGGTCAACCGAAGCCATCGGATGCCCCATACCCAATCCGGAATGGCAGGAAACTCCGATTCCCGGCCTGACTAGTCCTAGGGACAAGGTCGCTGTGCCCGCTTATACCGGGGGTAAACCAGCCGAATTTAGCCTCATCTCCAGGTTAGGAGACCCCCACCCCCTGGCCCCTCCCTCGCCCGGGGGATTCTGCCCTCTATCGCTAGACAGAAGGGGTATCCAGGCTTGGGACTCGCCTGCCTCCAGGAAGCCTGCCTAGAATCGGGTCATTGAGGGCAATAACGTTAGGGCGGCTAGGCCCAGGGTAGGGCGATGGCTGTGGCCTGTTCGGCGGATTGGGTGATGGCTTCCATCACCTGCACCAAACGGGTGGCCATCTCACCGGAGGACAGGGGCGAGGGCCGCTGATGGCACACACAGTCTAGGAAATGCTGGCAGACCTGGGCTAGGGGCTCGGCGGGGGCATAGTCGATGGCCTGGGGTGGGCTAACGACGGGCACAAAGGCCGATGCCTGGGCTTCTAGATGGCCGGGGTAAAGGGTGAGGGGCTGGGCCGACTGCATTTCGTCGAACACCAAGGTGCCCTGGCTACCCACCAAGCCCAACCGTCGCTGTTTGTCGGGGTTCAGCCAACTGACCTGAACCGTGGCTTCTAGGCTGTTGGCATAGGTGAGGCGCACCCAGCCCACATCCCGCAGCCCGTTGGGGAAGTGGGGCCGGGGCTGGGGCTGAAGCCAGATCGATCCCCAGGCGTTGACCTGAACGGGGTCTTGGCCCAGCCAGTAGTTGAGAATCGCCAGATCGTGGATGGCGAGATCCCACAGGGCGTCGGCATCGGGGCGCACGGGGCCAAGGTTGGTACGGGCGGCGTAGGCGTAGCGCAGATCGCCCAAAGCCCCTTGCTGGCAGAGGTCTCGCCCCTGCTGCACCGCTGGATGAAAGAGGTAGGTGTGATCCACCACCAACTGCCGCTGTTGGGCCTGGGCTAGGCGACAGAGGGCGGCGGAACTGGCGGAGTCTAGGGTGAGGGGTTTTTCGCTGAGGACGTGGAGTTTTCGTTCTAGGGCGGCCTGGATCAGGGCATCGTGGGTGCTGGCGGGGGTGGCAATCACCACCGCATCTAAGACGGGCAGGGCCAAGGCAGAGGCCCAGTCGCTGTACCACTGGCCGCCCGCTGGCAGGGTAAACTGCCTCTGTACTTGGCTGAGGCGATCTGGGTTGGCCTCTACCACTGCAACCACCTCGGCTTCGGGCAGGGCCAAAAAGTTGCGCAGCAAATGCACGCCCCATCGCCCCAAACCGACGATGGCCAGCTTGATTGTGGGAACCCCTGCCATAGCCAGACCTGCCAGAGTAGAGAAGGGCGATAACCCCAGTAAACTGGGGCCAAGGGTTACCCTAGCCCGTTGCCCATCGGTCTAATATTAACTTTCGTAACTGGCCGATTCTAAAGGTATGGAAAAGGTATGGAAAAATCGGCCTAATTCCTAAATTCTGCCTAGAATTTGGGCATAACTGTGAGCAGACCTCAGTGTGTTATCGGAGCCGCAGGGCGATGTTATGTATGTAAGAACGAAGCAAGAAACCTACTTCAAAAAGCGCCTTGCGGCGGCGGACGATCTGCCGGAGGCGGAAAAGGTGTTGGTGCCGGAGGGAGAAACCCTCGATGTCCAGTACTACGTGGATTTGGGCGATCATTGGCAGATCACGCTGACAACGCCCAGCCTGGATGCGGACAAGACCCTCACCTGGTTGGTCTACGAGCCCCACGTTGAAGTCCCCACCTCGGTACAGCTTACGGTCGTTAGCGATACCCTATTCAAGCAAGCACCCACCCTCTCTAGCCAACTGGCCGACCACCAAAAAGTATTTGTAAAAACGGGCACTCAGTACGCTTTGCTCGGCTATTTGCCAGCCCTAGGAAACCATTTCAAAATTACCTTGGCTGGAGCCAACCTAGGGCCAGAAAACCGCAATACCTGGTACGTCTATCAGCCCGATGTGAAGATTTCCGGTGCCCGCCAAGAACTTCGCATTGTCAGCGATACCCTGCTGAAGACCCAGCCCCAACTTTCGGCGCAACTGGCCGCAGATGACAAATTCTTTACCAAGAAAAGCACGGTCTTTTGGCTGAATTCCTACGGCAGTGTAGAACGGAATCACATCAAAGTATCCCTCGAAGGCACAGGGCTGGGGCCACAGCGACTCAATACTTGGTATGCCTACGTTCCCGATGTGGAGATCAACGGTAACGAACCCAACAATCAACCGAGAGATCAAAGCCCGGCAAAACCCCCTGCATCCCCAAAATCCCCTGGTAAGGCCATGCGGTTTCCGGGCTTTCGCGCTATCTACTACACCAACTATCCTATTCTCTGGAAAACCGCCAGCGGCGGCCCCGGCAACTTTACCTGGGGGGAAGCCACCCACAACGGCACCCGCATCCCCGAAAGTGCCCAGGTGGTCTATGGCATTGTGCGCATCGCCCAGGCCCTAGAGGAAATCCGGCAAATTTATGGGGGGCGCTCCATTACGATTAATTCCTGGTATCGCCCCAGGGCCATCAATGCCGCCGTGGGTGGGGCCAGTCGTTCCCGCCACATTTTGGGCGATGCGGTGGATTTCAATGTCTCCGGCATCCATCCCCACGATGTCTACAAGCGCCTAGATGACTGGTGGGGCAATCGGGGAGGCTTGGCCAGTTCCTCGGCCTTTACCCACATCGATACTCGCGGCTATCGTGCCCGCTGGGCCTACGGATTCTAGGGAGATAAGGGATTCATGGGCCTGTTTAGAACCATTACTATTCGTACCCCCGAAAGTATTGAACTGGAATTTGTGCTGGCGGGCATTGGCAGCCGGGCTGTGGCGCTGGTGGTGGATTACCTCTGTTTGGGCATGGGCATTTTGGCTCTGTCGCTGTTCTATAGCTTTGTACTGATTCAGCTGTTTACCCTGGAATCGGTGCTGGCCATTCCTACCGAAACGATTCAGCTTTGGATTACCGCCATCTTTCTGGTGCTGCTGTTTGCCGTTTACGTCGGCTATTTTGTGCTGTTTGAAACCCTGTGGTTTGGCCAAAGTCCGGGCAAGCGCTACACCAAAATCCGCGTTATCCGCGACGATGGCCAACCGGAACGGATCATGCAGGCTACCCTACGTTCTCTCCTGCGCCCGGTGGACGACATTCTCTTCCTGGGCTTTTTCTGCATTCTGCTCACCCCCCAGGAGAAGCGCATTGGCGACTGGCTGGCGGGCACCTTAGTGGTGCAGGTCGATCCCAACAGCAGCGGTAAAATCGCGATTCCAGAGCGATCCCAGGCCATCGGACAGGATCTCTTGGCCCTCGTGGATATGGCCCAACTCAGCCCCGACGACCTAGCCACTATCCGCGACTTTCTGCAACGACGCGCCACCCTCAGCCCCAAGGCCAAAGGCCAGGTGAGCGACCAACTGGCCCGCCGCTACCGCGATCAGCTTGCCCTAGAAACGCTGCCGACGGAGATGACCACGGATACCTTCCTAGAAGCGCTGTACTGGGCCTACCAACACCAGGAATGAGGGGCGGATCTCGCCTCGCTCCCAGGCTCCGCATGGGAACCCTCCCAGGGGTTTTGCCCCCGTAGCGAAGCTAGAGCTTTGAAGATTGCACCCAGGCAAAGCCTAGGCGCGAGGGCTCGGGATCGGGGATTCGGAATATGTAGGTTTCTTCTTTTTTGAGGGTCATGTATCGAGCGGTCTTGACTATCGGCTTCGCTAGGGCTAAGTTAGGCCGGAAGTTGATGTAAATCAGCCCCCTTTTATTCAATTTGCCCCCAAAGGAGACAATCATGGGTTTCTTAGGTAAACTCTTCGGCAAAAAAGAAGAAGACAAAGCCGCCAAAGCTGGCCCCGTTAACGTGGCTGCTGCCGCCTCCACCGCCGGAATCCCCCCCGAAAAGGTGGGTCTAGATGGCAAGTTTGACGAAAGCGGCCTAGCCAAGCGGGTGGCCAAAGCCCTGGATGATGCCAACATTTCCGATAGCGTTGGCCTGTGGGTGGCCCAAACGGGTTCCACCGTCGTCCTCAAGTACAACCCCGATGCGGCGGGCGTGCTAGAAAAGGCTAAGCAGGTGGCTATGGGTGTGGATGGGGCCACCGCCGTGACCGCTCAGCCCAATAGCTAGAACGACTCAAGGGGATTGCTAAATCAACACCTGTAGCTGATCTGAGAAATTCAGTTTAGCGGTGCAGACCCACCTTAATACAGATTCCCATTGCATCCCCATGCATCCTAGAAAGACCTAGGCATCCTCAGACGCCTGGGTCTTTCTAGGGTATTTTTCTTGCGTTTCTTTACGGTGGTTGCCCTTGCCCTGACAGCGACCTTGGGAATATGCGACGATCATGGTATGGCGCTTCAGGAGGAATACCATGAAACTTGCCATTGTGCTGGGAACTGCTTTGGCTCTGCCTCTGATCGTTGTGCTGCCCGCCCAGGCCGAAAACCCTGCCCAGGTACAGCAGCTTCTCACCACTAACCTCTGTGCGGGCTGCGATCTGTCTGGGGCCGATCTCACCCAGGCCCACCTCATTGGGGCGGATTTGTCTGGGGCAAATTTGTCTGGGGC
>CAZWNR010000292.1:0-5741 GCA_964635665.1 uncultured bacterium
GGGGATGCGCCAGCGTGTGTCCATTGCCCGCGCCCTGGCTATTCGCCCAGAGGTGCTGGTTCTCGACGAACCCTTTGGGGCGCTGGATGCCATCACTAAGGAAGAACTTCAGGAAGAACTGCTGAAAATCTGGAACGACCACCGCTGCACTGTGCTGATGATCACCCACGACATCGATGAAGCGCTGTTTTTAGCCGACCGCCTGGTGATGATGACCAACGGCCCCGCCGCCAGTATTGGTGAGGTGATGGACATTCCCTTCGATCGGCCCCGCAATCGCGACCAGATTATGGAAGACCCGCTCTACTACCAGCTTCGCAACCATGCGCTGGACTTCCTCTACAACCGTTTTGCCCACGACGAGTAGGCCATTTCTTTCCTGCACAGTCTTCAGGGTGCATTGCAATTCAATCAACAGCTAAGACATCTCCTTCCTGATTCTCGACCCTCGGCACCTGGCAGTGCTGGGGGTCTTTCTTTGTCGTAGGCTGAAAAGTAGTCATTCACAACCTCATTCCCTACGACGTTGTTCACCCCAGCCAGGGTACGCTAGGCCCAAGCGCCCTGCCCCGTTCCCCGCCGTTCACAGTGCCCATGACTGACCTATTTGCCAACCGCGTGGCCATTCTCGCCACCATGCACCGCAAAGAGCAGGCCATCGCTCCCCTCCTCGAAAGGCAACTGGGCCTCACCGTTACCGTGCCCGCTGAGTTTGATACCGATGGTTTTGGCACCTTCACGGGCGAAATCAAGCGCCCCGCCGACCAACTTTCCACCGCCCGCCTCAAGGCCGAAGCGGCCCTAGAGCACACTGGGGCAACCCTAGCCATCGCCAGCGAAGGCAGCTTTGGGCCGCACCCCCACCTGCCCTTTGTGCCCTGCAATCGCGAACTGGTGGTATTGATTGATCGCCAGCATGGATTGGAAATGGTAGGCGAATGCCTCTCGACCGAGACCAACTATCGCCAGCAGCTGATTCGCAGCCTTCAGGACGCTACCGCCTTTGCCGCCGCCGTAGATTTTCCTCGCCACGGGTTGATCGTTCGGGCCAACGGCACCGCCATCGCCAAGGGCATCACCACGGAAGAAACGCTATGGACAGCGGTAGAAACCGCCCTGCGCCAAGCCGCCAACGTGCAACTCGAAACCGACATGCGCGCCCTCTACAACCCAACCCGCATGGCGGTGATCGCCCAAGCTACGGAGGACTTGCTGCGGGCCATCGCCCAAACCTGTCCGGCCTGCAATTGCCCCGGCTTTCGGGAGATAAAACGCTGGCCTGGGCTCCCCTGCGCCCTGTGTGGTACCCCCACACTGCTTACCGCTCGCATTCGCTACCAGTGCCAGCGCTGCGATTACTATCAAGACAACCCTCCCGCCGACCTCCCCCCCACGGCCGACCCCAGCTATTGCCCCTACTGCAACCCCTAGACCCAGCGACAAAAAAAGATTAGTTGCCCAGGGTAGGCTGACGGTGCCGCTTATAAAGAACAAATCCCGCCGCTGCCATTGCTGCCGCCGATAAAATATGCACCACATTGAAGGGTGTGCCAGGGAAAAACCAGGAATCCGTGCGCAGGAATTCAATAAAAAATCGACCTAGGGGATACCAAACTAAGTAACCCAACGCCAAATCTCCAGGTTTAAGTTGCTTCTCGAATTTCCGGGCGATCCAAAACAAAAGAAAAAATCCCACTAAGTTCCAAACCGATTCGTACAAAAAGAGGGGGTGGAATCGGGTGGATTCAGGATATTGGGCCAAATTGTTATAGGGAGGAATGCGATGCTGGGTATCAATCCTTAATCCCCAGGGTAGCGTCGTCGGGGGGCCGTAGAGTTCTTGGTTAATAAAGTTTCCCCAGCGACCAATAGCCTGGGCTAAGGGGAGTCCTAAAGCAATGCCATCTAGGTAAGGGAGGGGATTGAGTTTGCGAATTCGGCTAAACAGAAATAGCGCAATGGCCCCAAAGATAAACCCGCCAAAAATGTGAATGCCGCCGCCCCAAATTTGCAGAATTTTGCCGGGGTTCGCCAGATAGTAGCCTAACCCCTCTGGCCCCCGTGGCGACTGAATAAACACGTAATACAGCCGCGCCCCAAGGAAGCCTGGAATTAAAATCCAGAACAGCATGTCCCATAGGTTATCTGGGTCTTCACCTTGGCGGGCGACATAGCGACTGGCCACCGTTGCGGCAGACAAAATGGCAATCAACATCAACAACCCGTACCACCGTAGGGCAAAGGGGCCAAGTTCAAAAATAATCGGGGAAACAGGGGGATACATGGAAGAATTGGGGGATTGGGTGACAAGTTAATTAGAAAAAAGATAAACTTTTGCTTCACAATAGCGTTATTTTAATTGATAACGCAGCATTTCATAAAAATCAGCCCATTCTACATAATCAGCCTGATCGCCTAAAATGTCCGTTGAAAATCGATCATAGAAATCTTGGCTACTCAAGTTATAGCACTGCTCATATTCAAGGAGTTTATCTTGAATCTCATGGCGAGTCTTTTCTTCTTGGAATCGTTTAAGAATAAGCTGCTGTTCCTCTAAGGAGAGGGCTAACAAGGCTTGCACTAAGCCATCAATAAGTTGTGTGTTGAGAATTTGTGTTGAAGTAGCGGTCATATTTCTCCTGGGAAGATTTTCTTTTTCAAATTCATCTGGATATTTAATTATTCTGGCAAAAAGTCTCTGGCTAAGGTTTGTTCTGGCGTAAATGGGCTGTTTTCAGGAAGTTTTTCCAAATCTAGTCCAGTTTCGGTAGCGGCCAAGTCTCTAGCCTCAACGTAGCATTCGTCGAATTTTTGAAGCAAGTAGTCTCTTAGACTGGGGCTAGTCTCAAGCAATTCGTGAATCTGGCGACGGTGTTCTTTGAGGGTAAATCGCCAGCTATTTGAGCGTTTTTGGGGTTGGTAGGCGTATTTCAAAAGATGTATCAGAACCACAATTATATTGGTGATTAAGGCTCGTTTTTCGCTACGCCCCATGTCGCTCAGTTCTTCCAGTAAGTTAGACAAATCTAGATCTGAAAATCGTTGTTCTGCCAGTTGTTGACAGGTTGCCTCTAGCCAGAGTGCATAATCCTGGCCATACAGATTGCTAAACTTTGATGATGTCTGTTCTAAAGGCATATCAACATCCTTTAATCCTCCAAATACCCTAGTTCCTCTAGGCGGCGGCGCACTTCGGGGTCGTCGTAGTCGGTGGCGCGGGTGGGGGTGGCTTGGGAAAGGGAGCGGTCGCTGCGGTCGGCGAAGGCTTGCAGGCAGTCTTGCAGGGCTTCCACGTTTTCGGGCAGGATGGCGCTGAGGTCGAGGGCTTCGGTGGGGTCTTCGAGCACGTCGTAGAGTTCGGCGTCGGAGCCTTCGGTTTCGATCAGTTTGTGTTGGCCCATCCACACGGCACGGCGGACGCGGTCGCAGCTCATTTCTCGTACTAGTTCTGGCTGGCGTTTTTGCATCAGGTTCACCACGTTTTGGGGCGGGATGGCCTCGGCAAAGACGTAGTCGCGGCTGCGGGCCTCATCCTGGCTGTGGATGAGGTCGAGGGTAAGTTCTTTTTCGTTGGCGATGCCTGCGGCGGCGAGAACGGTGTGGAACAGGCGGCGGGTGGAGACGACTCCGTCTACCGTAGTGCTCTGGGTAAGGCGGTTTTGGGGATCGCGGATGATCAGCGGTACCCGCACCAGTTCGTTATAAATGGACAGGCTGTGGCCCATGAATTGCTTTTCGCCCAAGTGTTCCCCGTGGTCGGCACAGATGATCACCAGGGTATTATCCAGTTGGCCAGAATCCTTGAGGCGCTGGAAAAAGTCACCGAGCAGAGCATCCTGGTAGGCCACTTCGGCGTCGTACATGCCGTCGAGGGTTTGCTTTTGGTGGTCGTCGAGGGCTCCGGTGAGGGGGGCCAGCCAGCCGTAGACATCGCCGTTGAAGCGTTGCAAGAAGGTCTGGGCCTTGCGGTCGGCCAGTACGTGGGGGGCAAATTGCTCGATGTAGCGGCGGGGCGGATGGTAGGGCATATGGGTGCCCATCAGGTTCACGAATGCGAAGACGGGCTGGTCTGCCTGGGTGCCGTGGCGGTGGATCAGCAGGTTGGCGGTGTCGTCGAGGGATTTTTGGCCGTTGCCCTTAAAGCTGAGGGCGGTTTGCCACAGGGGCACCATCAGCGGCGTAAAGCTGAGGGCCAGCAGTGCATCGGAGCGGGCAAAGGCGTCCTGCACTCGGTTCAGCACCCCCGCCACCTGGCGCTTAAACCACTGGCGATAGCGGCCCACCAGGCCGGGATGACTGCCTGCCTGGTTGGGCTTGGAGGTCAACAGGCCGCTGTAGTTCAAAAAGCTGGTAAAGCCCCGCCGCAGGCCGTTGTTGATCACGCCCACTAGGGGATTGTTGCAAAAGCCTGCCGTGTAGTAGCCGCTGGCCTCTAGGCGTTCGGCTAGGGTGGGCAGGTTGGAAGGCAGTACCGAGTAGGATTGCACCATGGTGTGCTCTGAAGGATACAGCCCGGTGAACATGGAGGCATGGGAGGGAACCGTCCACTGGGCAGCGGAAATGGCCTGGGTGAAGCGGGTGGCCTCGGCGGCGAGGGTGTCTAAATTCGGCGAGGTGGGCTTGTCGTAGCCGTAGCAAGAGAGGCGATCCGCCCGCTGGGTATCGAGCACGAGGAAGAGAATATCAGGACGAGAAGCCATAGGATGCCGCCAACCAGTTCACAAAGCGTTAGGTTCCATCCTAAACAGAAGCGTTGCCATTCGTCACAATCTGAGGGGAGATGTGGGCTTGATCGTTCAATCGCTGGATGCGCCAGAGTTCGGTATTGAGCCGCTGATTGGGGTCGGCCTCAAACCAGCGGCCACGGTCTAGCCAAAGTTCGGTAATGGCGGTGTGGCCGAGGGAAATCCCCCAAGTGCGCTCACAGCCCAACAGACAGGCGAGGATGTGCTGCAAAATCCACTGGTGGCTGATCACCCAAATCTGATCGCCGTTGTGATGCTGCAACAGGTTGTTCACAAAGCGTTCGGCCCGCTGGTTTCCGGCCTGCGGGGTTTCCGCGTCCGGGATAGGAAGCCAATCAAGGGAGGTTTCCAGGCGTTGGCAGAGGTCGGGATAGTTCGCCTGCGCCTCGGCCCAGGTGAGGCCCGTCAAAATGCCCTGGTGATTTTCCCGCAGGTCGTTATGGAATACCGTAGGCACCGGAATTTCGGGTATCGGGATCGCTGGTACCGGGATTTCTGCCGTTGCCCACAGTTCTGAGGCCATGGCGGCTAGGGTTTCGGTGGCCCGTTGTAATGGGCTGCAATAGATATGGGTGGGCTGTCTAGTTTCTTTAGCAAGGCGCTGACCCAGACATTGAGCTTGTTTGCGGCCTAAATCCGTCAGCCCCGTGGATGACCAGCCCTCCATGCGACCCTCTACATTGCCCTGGGATTGACCATGGCGAATCAGCAGAATTTTGAGATAGGCCATGCCTACCAAACGACCCATCGCAGGGATTGCTGGGCGGATTGGAATCGTCCTGGGGAAACCTCTAGGGGCAGCAGGCCAAACCAGGCGAGGTTTTGGGTGTAGTAGGCGGTATCGCTATCCCAAAAGCCATCTTGGTAGGCGGGCTGGAGTTTCTGTTGGTAGATCTCTTGGGCGATGGCGGGGTTGATCTGGAGCAAAGCCGGATAGAGCATGGCGTAGTGGGCGGTGGCCTCGTAGCTCGATTCCGTTAGTCCATCTAGGGAAAG
>CAZWNR010000293.1:0-5732 GCA_964635665.1 uncultured bacterium
TGAAGGCCGTGACTTCGTTTTTGAAAATATCTAGGCTGACATCGCGCACGGCCAGGGAAGATCCGTAGTACACGTTGACGTTTTTTGCCCGCAGAGTGGCTTCCTCCACAGGGGCATCCAGCCCGGGTTGACCAATAGTATCTGACATCATGGCGACCAAATCTCTACAGTTAGGGAGTCGTGGATTCTCTCAGGGGTGGGAGCGGGGGGGCAATGAAAGCCCAGGATTCCCCGCCACTGGCGATGACAGAGAAAGGGCCAAAATCCTAGGGGCAAGGTGCGGAGGGGGTTCTATCATCCTAAACTGAGGACAGTACCGCTACCGACCTGGCCCCAATGGCCTTCGGCTTGGCAATGGCCTTACTTTTGGAAGCGGTTACGCAGGTAAATGGCCAAGGAGTTCATCGCCAGCAAAATCACCATCAGCACGATGATGGCCCCGGCAGCAAGGTCGTGGAAGGCAGGTTGAGGACGGGAAACCCAGTTGAAAATTTGGATGGGCAGCACCGTAAAGGGGCTTTGCAACCCGCGCAGAGAGAGTTCGGGCAAGAAGGGAATAAAGGTCAAGGCTCCGATGGTGATCAGCGGTGCGGTTTCGCCAATGGCGCGGGATAGGGCCAAAATTACCCCAGTCAAAATGCCAGGAAAGGCTAGGGGCAGAATGTGGGCGCGTACCACCTGCCAACGGGTAGCCCCTAGGGCAAAGCCCGCCTGCCGCAAACTGTTGGGGATGGCCCGCAGGGATTCACGGGTGGCGATGATCACAATGGGCAGCACCAGCAGGGATAGGGTGAGTGCCCCAGAGAGAATCGTGCGGCCTTGGGTGATGGGAAACATCAACCGCACAAACACCTGGAGACCCAGAAGACCGTAGATGATGGAAGGAACCCCAGCCAGGTTGGAGATATTGATCTCGATAACCTTGGCAAACCAGGTATCGGAGACAAATTCCTCTAGGAAAATGCCCGCCCCGACACCAATGGGAAAGGTAAACAGTGCCACGAGTACCATCACCCAAATGGTGCCCACCAGGGCCGATACCAAGCCCGCTTCTTCGGGCCGTCGGGAGGGATAGGTGGTGAGGAAGTTCCAGTTGATGACGGGGAGGCCGTCGATCATCACGTCGATCAACAGAATGGCCAACACCGTTAGGGAGAAGATCACCGCTCCTAGGGAGAGGTACTTGATGATCTGGTCAATCATCTTGCGGCGGCTAAGGGCGCTAAGGGCAGTTTCCTGGTCGATATCCCAGCCCTTGTCCATTTTGGTTGGTTGAGGCGACAGTGAGGTCATTCGTAGGTCTCCCTAAACTTACGCACGTACCAGAAGCTGAAGATGTTGAAGACTAGGGTGACCAAAAACAGCGTCATCCCCACCGCAAAGATAGATTTGTAAGCCAAGGAACCCGCCGGGGTATCGCCCAGGCTGACCTGCACAATGTAGGCGGTCATGGTCATGATTGGCACAAGGGGGTTGAGGGTAAGGTTGGGGTTTTGACCCGCCGCCAGAGACACGATCATCGTCTCCCCTACCGCCCGCGAAATGGCCAGAATCACCGAGGCCACAATCCCCGATAGAGCCGCTGGCAGCACCACGCCAAAAATGGTTTCCCGCTTGGTTAGGCCCAGGGCATAGGATCCATTGCGGAGGGAATCCGGCACGGCGTAGATGGCATCCTCACTGAGGGAGGCCACCAGTGGCGTAATGGAAATGCCTAGCACAATCCCGGCGCTAAGACCGTTGAAGCCGGAAAGGCCCGGAACAAAAAGCTGTAAAAACGGCGTGACCAACAGCAGGGCAAAGTAGCCAAACACCACCGACGGCACCCCCGCCAACACCTCTAGGGCCGGCTTGAGGACGCGACGTAGTTTGGGCGAGGCATACTCACTGAGGTAGATAGCCGACAGCAGCCCCAGGGGCAGGGCCACGGCGATGGCAATGATCGAGGTGAGGAAGGTGGCGCTGAGCAGCACGAAAATGCCGAACTGGGGGTTTGCAAACAGCGGCGTCCACTGTCGATCGGTCAAAAAGCGCCAGATCGGGACGGCTTTAAAGAATTCAACGGCCTCGAACAGCAGCGACATCACAATGCCGATGGTGGTAGCCACCGAGATAAAGGCAAAGATGCCGAATAGCGCTACGATGGCTCGCTGGCTCCATTTGCTGAGGGCTCGGTTGGGCTGCCACAGGTCGGACGGGCCTGAGGGCGGAAGGTTGGTAGTCATCGCGTCATCTCTTGGCGATAGGGAAAGGTGGAAATAGGGGGCTAGGCCAAAGCAAAAGGGGTCAGCGCTACAGAACACTGACCCCTTTCACACCAATAAACGCTAGCCGTTTAAGTTGGCACTAGAGGTCGTCACACAAGACAACCCTTAGAGCAGATCCTTCAGACTCTTGCCCACGGCAGAGCCACCTTCAAACATCGAGCCCGTTACTGCATTGGCGGCCCGCTCTCGCACCTTGGCATTGTATTCTGCCGGCAGGCTGACGTAGCCCACTTCGTCGATTAGGGGCGCGTTAGCCATGTCGATATAGAAGTCCACGAAGGCTTGAACAGCGGGGTTTTCCGCCAGGGAAGTGGTCTTCACGTAGATGAACTCAGGCCGGGAGAGGGAGTAGCTGCCGTCGGCAATGGTTTCGGGGCTGGGGGCCACACAGCCGTTGCCATCATCAATTTCTACCAAGCTCAGACGGTCGGAGTTCGCCACGTAGAAAGCGAAACCAAAGAAGCCCAGACCGTTGGGATCGGTGGACACACCCTGCACGATCACGTTGTCGTCTTCGCTGGCGGTGTAGTCGCCCCGGCTTTCGCCGTCAGCACCGATGGCTTCCATGAAGAAGTCGTAGGTACCGGAATCGGTACCAGGGCCAAACAGACCGAGGGGCTGATTGGGGAAGTCGGCCCGAACTTGGCTCCAATTGGTGACGGTACCCTGGGCAGCGGGTTCCCACATGGTCTTCAGTTCGTCTTTGGTGAGACACTGAGCAAATTCATTGCTGGGGTGCACCACCACCGACAGACCGTCGAAGGCGATGGGTAGCTCAACGAACTCGATGCCAGCGGCGGCACAGAGGTCGATTTCCTCTTGCTTAATGGGGCGAGAGGCACCGCTGATGTCGGTTTCGCCCGCACAGAACTTCTTGAAGCCGCCGCCGGTACCAGACACACCCACGGTTACCGCAACGCCGGGGTTAGCCTTCCCAAATTCCTCAGCCATGGCCTCAGAGATGGGGAACACGGTACTAGAACCATCCACCAGCACCGTCCCGGTGAGGTCGGAACCACCCGCCGCCGCAGTGCCATCGGCAGGGGCTTCAGTGGTGGTTTGACTGCCGCCGCCACAGGCTACAAGACCTAGCACACCCGCCAAGAGCAGACCAGAACGGCCGACCGAAAAGATTTTACGATTGGACAACATAAGCTTCCTCAGTTTCACCTAAAACACAATTCAAACAGGCAATCTAGCGAACAAACTAGGGCTGCTTAACTGCAAAAACCAACCTTTCTAGACTCAATCAACGACTATGGGCATAGTCACGATAAATCATTTATCCATGGGTTGCTTTTGCTCAGCCAAATATAGCATCGATTGACTTCGGGTTTAATACGAAACCATCAAGCTGTCTGCCACCAATCACCTAACCCATCAACCCAAGCATGAACCCTCTTTAGGGATAGGGTAGAGTCATCACAGAAGCATGAAAACCCCGCCAACACAGATGAATTAACACTTTTTTCATCCGATCACCTTGGCCTGCTTTCACCATCCTTTTCTTTAAGGATATCTCTTCGAGGATATTTTAAGAAAGGCTGGGATATCGCTAGACATTCTTTCGAAAATCTTAAGATGAGATTGGGAGGAACTTCTCCCACACCTCAAAAGAATTTCCAAGATTACAATACTCTAGCGATAGAAAACCACATCAACTTTAATCTCCGACAAGCACTCAAATACCAGCGAAAAACCTGATTTTTGAGGAGGTATTTGCATTTTACAGAATGTATGCTACATCGGGCTCGTTAATAACTGTTTGAGTCTGCATTAACAAAGGGTTGGCTCAAGATTAATTTAAGGTTAAGGAAGCGGTTGCGCTTGCCCTGGGTGACCATTATTCTGTGAACTGGTTTGATAGGCGGCCCATGGAAGGATGGCCTTCAACGGATGAACTCGACGCAAATGGTGGTGGCACAGGTGCAGATAGCAGCGCAAACGGCAGGGTGGCATGGTAAGGCAGATTTCGTCTACGACCAGCGGGGGCCAAAAACCGTGCCTACCCGCAGCTTTACCCAAGCCCCCCTGAAGGTGCAGCGCCCCCTGTATCCAGAGGGGCCGGAGGTGTGCCACAGCGTGCTGGTTCACACGGCAGGGGGCATGGTAGGCGGCGATCAACTCACGGTCAAGACCCAAACCTATCCCCACAGTCGCGCTTTGATCACCACCGCTGCCGCCAACAAAATCTACGGCCATGGAGGAGGCTTGGGGACAGGGGTAGCGTCTCCCCCCCCCCTAGATCAAACCCAGCAAACTGTGACCATCACCCTGGCCCCTGGCAGTTGTTTAGAGTGGTTCCCCCAGGACACGATTATTTTTAGTGGTGCCCAGTATCGGCAGCGGCTGCGGGTGAATCTGGCGGAGGGGGCACTGTGGTGCGGTTGGGAGGTTACCCGCTTTGGCCGCAGCGCTGGGGGAGAGCGATTTACCCAGGGCCACTGGCGATCTGACTTGGAGGTATGGCAGGGGGATGTGCCGCTGTGGGTGGATCGGCAGCAGGTGGCGGGGGGTAGCCTAGCCCTCGATAGCGCCAATGGGCTAGCAGGTCAGGCCGTGGTGGGGAATATGGCCCTAGTGGGGTGAATGCCGAGCCCCGAACAGGTCGCCACTCTACGGGATCTTTGGCCCCAGGATCAGCCGGGGGAGGTGGGCGTTTCACGGCTGCAAAAGGGGGTTCTGTGTCGCTACCGAGGCCCCTCTAGCGAAGCCGCCCACCGTTGGTTTGTGGCGGTGTGGCGGGTGTTACGTCCCCTTTACCTCGGTCGTCCGGCGGTGGCTTCGCGGGTGTGGCCCCATTTGGGCTAGGGGTGAGGGAATCCGGCCCTCAGCGGATTCGGTAGGGGATGCCGTTGTTGCGCTGTGTTGCGGGTGGATGCTCTTACAATGGGAAACAGATTAAGAATAATGAAGGAGTTTGGTGAGCATCCATGGCAGATCAGTTAATTCGAGCAACCGCCGCCGGAGGGGGTATCCGGGTGGTGGGAGCCATCACCACCAAACTTACGGAAGTAGCCCGTCAGCGGCATCACCTCTCCTACGTAGCCACAGCGGCCCTAGGGCGCACCATGGCGGCAGGCCTGTTGTTGGCTTCTAGCATGAAACGGCCCCAGTCCCGCGTTAACATCCGGGTGAAGGGAAACGGCCCCCTCGGCGGCATTCTGGTGGATGCGGGCCTAGACGGCACCGTGCGCGGCTATGTAGATAATCCTGCCGTGGAACTGCCCCCCAATGCGATGGGCAAGCTCGATGTGGGAGCCGCCGTCGGTCGTCAGGGCTATGTGTATGTGGTGCGCGATGTGGGCTATGGCTATCCTTACTCCAGCACCGTAGAAATGGTCTCCGGGGAAATTGTCGAAGACCTCACCCACTACCTCGATACCTCCGAGCAAACCCCCTCTGCCCTGGTGCTAGGGGTCTATGTGGGTAGCCATGGGGTCGAGGCGTAGGGGGGGCTGCTGC
>CAZWNR010000294.1:0-5729 GCA_964635665.1 uncultured bacterium
CACCGCCTTACCCATCTGGGAGAGAAGCATCGACCACCCCTAAAGCGTTGCCACCGCCGCCGCCCGTCTACGAAACCCTAAGCCTGCCTTCGGCCACGGTGCATTGGGTCACCATCCCCGATCCGGTGCGCTACCCCGTGCGGGTGGCCGTCACGGAAGCCCTCACCTTGGTAGAGGCCATGGCCGATCAAGCCTGCGGCACCGACGGCTGTGCGGCGGCTATCAATGCGGGCTTTTTCGACCCCAACAATGGCCTCACTACCTCGGCGGTGGTCGTGGATGGATCGCTAGTTGCCGACCCGCGCCAAAATTCTCGGCTGATGGAAAACCCAGACCTGACCAGCTATTTAGACAACATCCTCAACCGCTCAGAATTTCGCCGCTACACCTGCGATGGAATGCCCAGCTACGCCATCACCTTTCACTCAGATCCCATTCCGACTGGCTGTGCCCTAGAGGAATCCGTGGGAGCTGGGCCTCAGATCTTGCCCGAAAGTACCGCCATCGAAGAAGGGTTTCTCGACCCCGCCACGGGCCGCGATGCCATCGGTAGCCAGTCCGCCAACGCCCGATCCGCTGTGGGGCTAACCGCCGATGGAGCCGTGGTGCTGGCGATGGTGGCCCAGGTGCCGGGGATGTCTCCGTCGGGCTTGAGCTTGTCAGACTTAGCCACCCTGATGGCCGAGCGTGGCGTCGTGCAAGCCCTCAACCTAGATGGCGGCAGTTCATCGACCCTAATTGCCGAGGGCACCACCCACTACGGACGCCTCAACCAGGCAGGGGAATGGGTGCAGCGTCCGGTGAAATCGATCCTTTGGGTGAGTTCACAGCCCGTTGTTGAACCTTGAGTTAGGATGCCTCCCTTGGTGTGGACACTTTTACTGCCGCCTATTATCTAGCGCTTCAGCATCGGCTAATCATCGTGACCTAACCTCAGTTCGGGTTAGGCCAAGGATCAGGGGAAACAGGTAAATTCACCGATGCCTGCGCTCCTCCGCCCAATCCTCTTTAGAGGATTTTGGCTTTGAGGCAAGGACTTCTAGTCCTTGCCTGGCTTGGCTGGCCACAACCACCAGGGAATCAATTCCCTGGCTGACCGCAAACATCTGCTGAAGCAGACGAAACGCCTCCCGAATGGAGACGGATGCAGGATTGGCTTACCCCAAAGTCAGGTTGACCTAGTCATTTCAAGGCAGATGTGATAAATTTCCACCCTCTTTATCGTGAACCAAATCCATCCCCTGGCAGATGGCGGGCTGTGCTCTGTGGCCTAGGCTGATAGCGGTACACGACAACCCGTTCTACAGCAGAGTGAACATCATGAAATCCTCTTTGGTCATCCTTTATCACCGCGAACCCTACGATGAGGTGGTAGAGAATGGCAAGACCTATTATCGAGAGAAAAAAAGCCCCAACGGCATTGTACCGACGCTAAAAAGTTTCTTTGCCAATGCCGACAGCAGTACTTGGGTCGCTTGGAAACAGGTAAAGCCAGGGCAAGAAGATAACTTTGAAGACCGGGTGACGATGGAGGGCTGGAGTGATAATGCAGTTATCCGTCGGATTCCCCTCAATGCTGAACGGGTTAAGGATTTCTACTACATTACGGCTAAAGAATCGATCTGGCCTATTCTGCATTCCTTTCCCTCCCACTTCACCTACGAAAGTTCGGACTGGGAGAACTTTCAGCACATCAATAAACTCTTTGCTGAAGCGGCCTGTGAAGAAGCAGCTGATGATGCGTTGATTTGGATTCACGACTACAACCTGTGGCTCACACCCTACTACATTCGGCAGAAAATGCCCAATGTGAAAATTGCCTTTTTCCACCATACACCCTTTCCGACGGCGGATGTATTCAACATTTTGCACTGGCGCGAGGCGATTGTGGATAGCCTGCTTTGTTGCGATCTTTGCGGTTTCCATATCCCCCGCTACGTAGAAAACTTTGTTTCCGCCGCCCGCAGTTTGCGCGACGTAAAACTGGTGGAACGTAAGCCCGTCCCCGAAGCCTTCACCCCCTTTGGTACGGCCCTTGCCGAGCCGGACATGACGACTAAATTAGAGTACCAAGGTCGCACCGTTAATGTGGATGCTTTCCCCGTGGGTACTAATCCGGGCTACATCTTAGAAATGGCGAATAAGCCCTCAGTAAAGGAACGCATTGCCAAAATTCGTGCCGATATTGGCGATAACAAACTAATTGTTTCCGCTGGCCGAGTGGACTACGTGAAGGGCGCAAAGGAAATGCTGCTCTGCTACGAGCGTTTGCTAGAGCGTCGGCCCGAAATGCGCGGCAAAGTGAACCTGATTATGACCGCCGTTAAGGCCGCTGCTGGAATGCGCGTTTACAAAACCGCCCAGAGCGAAATTGAGCAACTGGTAGGGCAAATTAACGGCAAATATTCCACCCTCACCTGGAATGCCATTTCCCTCTTCACGGAGCCGATTCCCTTTGATGACTTGATGGCGCTCTACAAGGCCGCCGACATTGCCTGGATTCCGCCCCTGCGCGACGGCCTCAACCTGGTGGCCAAGGAATACATTGCCGCCCACAACGGGGAAGATGGGGCACTTGTGCTATCGGAATTCACCGGATCGGCGGTGGAACTGCCCGAAGCTATTCTCACCAACCCCTATTCCGACAAGAATATGGACGCCTGCATCGACCAAGCCCTGGCCATGCCCCCAGAGGAGCAGCGCCGCCGGATGCAGAAACTCCATGCCGCCATCACCCGCTACGACGTGCAGCAGTGGGCTAACCACATGTTTCGAGAAGCCAACGCCGTCGGCATTGCAGAAGGCACCGAACCAGACCGGGAACTGGCCCTGGCGTGATCAAGCGTCATCAACCTCGTCCAGTGTGAACCCTGGAGATGCCTACTCAAGGAGAAGCCGCTCCGCGTCTATACCCTAAATCTGTCTCCCAATGGGAGCTACTGTGCATACACATCTTGTTTTCATACCGCAAGTCCTCGGAGATCCCCCTAAATCCCCCTTGAAAAGGGGGACTTTGAATCCGGTTCTCCCCTCTTTTTAAGGGGGGCTAGGGGGGATCGATTTCCTATAGCATCTACGTCAAGGACTTGTGTGTACACAGCAGCCCAATGGGAGAGGGACTTTGAAAGAGGCTGCTTCCGGCCCCCCTCTCATCCCTGGGAGAGAGGCTGGAGGTAAGGACTAGACTTAAAGCAACGACAGGTAGTTTACCGTTAACAAAAAACCTTTAATTATCCATGCGAAACTTCCAGACAATCGCCACCCAACCCTACGATCTCATCATCATTGGTGGCGGCATTAACGGTGCAGCCACGGCACGGGATGCGGCCCTGCGGGGGCTGAGCACGTTATTAATTGAAAAGGGCGATTTTGCCGGGGGAACCACCAGTTGGTCTACCCGATTAGTGCATGGTGGACTGCGTTATTTAGAATATTTTGAGTTTCATTTAGTGCGCGAATCCCTGCATGAACGGGAGGTTTTACTGCGAAATGCGCCTCACCTAGTCAAACCTGTGCAGATGACGATTCCCATCTACCGCAGCGGGTCGCGCCACTACCGGGTGATCCAAACCGGAATGGTGCTGTATGACGTACTGAGCTACGACAAATCCTTGCCCAACCACCGGATGCTGTCGCGCCAGAGCACTCGCCAGCTATTTCGCGCCATGGACAGCGACGACCTCGCCGGGGCCGCCCAATACTACGATGCCCAGGTGGAATACGCCGAGCGCCTCTGTTGGGAAAATATTCTCGATGCCCAGCAGGCCGGGGCTACGGTGCTGAACTACGCCGAAGTCACCGATATTCAGGTGCAGGATCAGCGGATTGTGGGGCTGACGGTGCGGGATGTTCTGGGTCAGGATACGGCCCAGGTGAAAACCCACGCCAAAACCGTGGTGGTCAACACCTCTGGCCCCTGGGTGGATGCGGTCTGTGGCCTGAGCGAATCGCCCCTCAGCCAAGGGCGCAAAATTGGCGGCACCAAGGGCAGTCATATTATTGTGGATCGCTTCCCCGGTGCGCCGGATTCGGCCCTATATGTGGAGGCTAAAACCGACGGGCGGCCCTTCTTCATCGTGCCCTGGTTGGGGCAATTCCTAATCGGCACCACCGACGAACGCTACAACGGCCCCCTCGACCCGATCAAAGCTGACGATGCCGAGGTGGATTACCTGATTGCCGAAACCAACCGCGTCCTACCCGCCGCCCACCTCACCCGTGCAGACGTGCGCTTCACCTATTCCGGCATCCGTCCCCTGCCCTACGCCGAGGGCAAAAAAGCAGGTAGCATCACCCGCGCCCACATCCTCCACGACCACAGACAGGAGGGTGCCACCAACCTCATTTCCCTGATCGGCGGCAAACTCACTACCCATCGCCAGGTGGGGGAAGAATTTGTCGATGCCACCTTCCGCAAGCGCGGCGAACCCGTGCCCCCCTGCCCCACCCACCGTCGCCCCCTGCCCGGTGCCCTGAGCCTGGATGATCCCCAGGTGATCCCCCTCATCGAACGCTACCGAGATCGCATTGCGCCCCCCATCCTCAACCACCT
This sequence comes from uncultured bacterium, assembly GCA_964635665.1. Classification (GTDB taxonomy): domain Bacteria; phylum Cyanobacteriota; class Cyanobacteriia; order Phormidesmidales; family Phormidesmidaceae; genus Nodosilinea. The sequence goes on from CAZWNR010000294.1 coordinate 4,553, forward strand.
GCTCAGCATTTACGGTGCCCTAACGCCCCAATTGCTGGCCCTGGTGGACGAAACTCCCGCCCTCGCCCAACCCATCCACCCCGACTATGCCGATATCCAGGCCCAGATTGTCTTTGCTGTTCAGGCCGAAATGGCCCAGACCTTCGTGGATATCCTGCGCCACCGCACCACCCTATCCATGCACCGAAACTACGGCTTTCCCGCCCTGTCCACCGTCGCCCAAGCCCTTCGCCACTACTGCAACTGGGACGAGGAACGCTGCGACCGCAACATCCAGGCTTACCATCGGTTTATGGAAACCAACTGCATCCCCGACTATGCCCTGGGGCGGGAGGCCGCGCTGCAAGAAGCCTAGAAGGTAAAAGGCAAAAAGCAAAAGGTAAGAAGGTAAAAGGCAGAATTTAGGTATAGGTTAAGCCATCCAAAAGTTTTCATACAGCCGCACCACAGGACGCCCTAGCATCAATCCCCAATAACCAATCCCCAATAATCAATCCCCCATAACCATGACCGCCACCCTCCCCACCACCCAACCCCCCAACGACACCTTCGAGTCCTATAAGCATCGCCAAATTGCCCTGACCATTTTGGGATCTGGAGCTTGGGGTAGCGCCCTGGCCCACATCGCCAGCAACAACGATCACAGCGTCAGAATCTGGTCGCGGCGAGGGGATTTATCCCTGCAAGAGGCCGTTGAAGGGGCTGAGGTGATCATCTCCGCCATCTCCATGAAGGGCGTCCCCGACCTTGTGAACCAACTCAAAGATCTGAAGATTCCCGCAACCACCATCCTGGTGACGGCCACCAAGGGCTTAGATCCCGAAACCACCCTGACCCCTTCCCGCATCTTCCAAAACGCCTTTCCCAATCACGCGGTCGCTGTTCTCTCTGGCCCCAATTTGTCGAAGGAAATTGAACAGGGACTTCCCGCCGCCACGGTGATTGCCTGCGAAAACGAAACCGCCGCCGAGGCTGTGCAGCACATCTTCGCCTCCGAGAATTTCCGTACCTACCGCAGCACCGATCCCCTAGGGGCCGAACTGGGGGGCACCCTTAAAAACGTCATCGCCATTGCCGTCGGCGTTTGCGAAGGGCTAAACCTCGGCTCCAACGCCCGCTCCGCCCTGATTACCCGCGCCCTGCCGGAGGTGATGCGCGTCGGCACCCACCTGGGCGG
>CAZWNR010000295.1:0-5704 GCA_964635665.1 uncultured bacterium
GTCCGTGATACCAAGAGACATCAACCAGGACTGATCATGAGTTGTGAGACCATGGATGGGCTGTTGGGGGGCAAGCCATGCTGATCAGCCTAATTTTGTTGCTCTTGGGCGGTTTTTTTGCTGGACAGTTGGCCGCTCGCCTGGGGATTCCGGCCTTGGTGGGCATGATTGTGATCGGTATTGCGCTAGGGCCACAGGGGCAAAACTGTCTCAGTGCAGACTTTCTGGCGATTGCCGACCCCTGGCGCACCCTGGCGGTGATGGTGATTTTGATGAAGGCGGGGCTGGGGCTGGATGCCGAAAAGCTGGCCCAGCAGGGGACGGTGGCCCTACGGTTGGGGTTTCTGCCTGCGGTCTGTGAAGCGGTGGTGATTGCCCTGGCGGCTACGGTGTTGCTGGGGTTCGACTTTACCCATGGGTTGCTGCTGGGCTGCATCATCGGTGCAGAGTCTCCGGCGGTGATTGTGCCTGCCATGCTGCGGCTGAAAAGCCTAGGCTGGGGCGTGGCCAAGGGTATCCCCGACGCCATTTTGATGGGGAGTGCCCTTTCTGATGTGCTGCTGCTGCTGGTGTTTAGCCTGCTGCTGGCGTTTCTGTCCCAGGATGCGGCGACGGGGTTTAACTGGGGGGGTATTACCCTCAGTCCGTTGCAGATGCTGCCCTTACAAATGCTGATTCAGATTAGTTTTGGCATTCTGATTGGTTGGGCTTGGGCGCAACTTTTGGTGCTACTGTTGACGCGGCAGAATTGGACACAGAATACGGTCCAGGAAGCCCTGGTGGCGGCGAGCTTGGCGCTGCTGCTGGTGGTGCTGGCGGAAGTCCTGCCGATTTTCTCGGGCTATCTGGCGGTGATGGCCACGGGATTTTTCTTGATTGCCCTCGATGCCCCCCTGGCCCGACGGCTGCGCCATAGCTTTGATGGCCTGTGGGCGGTGGCGCAAATTGGGCTGTTTGTGCTGCTGGGGGCCAGTCTGCGGTTGGAGGTGCTGGGCAACACAGTGGCGGTGGGGCTGTTGATTTTGGCGGTAGGAACCCTGGTGGGTCGGGGGCTGGGCTGGTGGCTGTCTACCCTGGGCAGCAATTGGACTTGGAAAGAACGGTTGTTTCTGCTGCCGGGAAATTCGGCCAAGGCCACGGTGCAGGCCGCCATTGGGGCTGTGCCGCTCTCCTTGGGGGTGGCCGGAGGAGAAACCATGCTGGCCATAGCCGCCCTTTCAATTTTGGTGACGGCCCCCCTAGGGGCCTGGGCTATTCCCGCCTTTGCCCCCCGGCTGCTAGAGCGAGGGGAGGTCGATCCGACCAAGGTTTCCGTAGCGCAGAAGGCGGTGATTTTGGCGGCGGTGGATACGTCGCCCCTGGCCCCTGTGGTGCTAACCAAGGCGGCGGAACTGGCCCGTCGCAGCGAGGGCGAGGTGATTGTTCTCCATGTGCCGCAGTGGGAAAATCCCCAGGCCGAGGCCCAGATTCAGGCCCAGGCTCAGCAGTACCTGGCCGACATTCGCCACCAGGTCTTGATTCAACCCGGTGTGATTGCCGAAACCATCCTCGCCACCGCCCAGGCCCACGCGGCCACGGAAATTCTGCTGGGCAAGCGCGGCCATCGTCCCCTGGCGGAGGTCATCCTCGGTTCCGTGTCGCAAACCATCCTCGAAACCAGCCCTATCCCTGTGCTGGTGCTGGAATCCGCCTAGGACGACCTCTTAGGGTTCGTCCGCTTCGTCCAGATCCTCCTCTGGCAAGGCCCAGGTGGCCACGGGTTTCAGCAAGGCAGGAATTTCCTCCCCTTCGGCAAACGCTAGGACGGTTTCGGAATAGCCCAGGTAGCCGGATTCTGCAAAGCTGGTGAGCATTCGGACGAGGGCGGGCCACACCTCATCGGCAAATTCCCAGTCCTGGTTAAACAGGGCTCGGTCGGCAATGGAACGCAGCGCCCAGAAATAGCTGTTGCGCACTACGGAGCCAGATTTCTTGTACCGTGGCACATCGTCTTGGTGCAGAAAAAGGACTTGCTGTTGAAGGTGAACGCGCATGAAAACACCCCGGATCCTAAAACCTAATGTCCTGAAGTCTGATGTCCTAGCCTAACGCTCTGAACCCTGCCCCCAGCCCTAGGGCAGCCAAGTGGCTTGGATGCCTTGGAAGGGAAACTGTTCTGGGGTATCGAGGAGGGGCGCACCCTGGTCGGTGGCGGTCACTAGGGGCAGGTACCACAGTCCTGGGGTTAAGTCAGCCTCAGATTCTGTGTCCTCCTCCGCCAGGTCGGCTTCGGCATCGAGGTTGACCAAATCCAGCAGCAGGGCGCGGCCATCGGGGGCGAGGCTCATGGATAGGGTGGGCTGCTGGGGCAGGGTGGCCAGCTTGGTCATGGCCTTGGCCTCTAGGTCAATCAGCAACAGCAGGGGCTGTTCGGCGTATTCTTCGGTGTCGAGGGCATCGAGGCGGCGGCTGTCTACCTGTTCGCTGGCCAGCACGTAGAGAAAACGGCGGCTGGGGTCAAACTGGGCATCGCGAATAGATCCACTCACCCGCAGCAGTTCCTCCTCGATGCCCTGGCTGGTGACAAGAAAAAGGGACTCGGTAAAGCGCTTTTCGGGGTCATTTTGGTTGAAGTTCACCATGGCCGCCGCCGAGCCATCCTTGGCTAAATCGAGTACCTGGCCGTAGTTGGGCAAAAAGTCGAGGGGTTGTTGGGGGCCACGGGTCGATTCGGGGCTGAGGTCGAGGATGGCGGTGCCTTCACCCTGAAGCAACACGAGGGACTGGCTATCGGGGGCAATTAAAAAGTCGCCGCCCGGATCGGTATCGAGGGGATAGGGAGCCTTGCCCGTTCGCAGCACCCAGGGGCCAAAGTCCGCCGGATCATCGCGGTTCACCCGCTGCACCACAATGGTTTGGCCATCGGCGGAGAGGTCGAACTTGAGATTTTGGTAGTCACGATTATCCAGCACCAGGGTCAGTTCCCCCGGCGTGGCGTCGGTGGGTTCGGGCAGCAGGCGCTTCCAGAGGGGCGGCGGCTCGGCTAGCAAATCCTGGGGTGGACGAGGCACAATGCCCGTGGTGACGGTGTAGAGCTGTTGGTTGAGCAGGCCATCGGTTTCGGCGGCATCGGTGGCGGAAAACAGAATTCTATCGCCCCAGGGGTAGGGCTTGAAGGCCAGAACCACAAGGTTTTTAGGGGTGAGGATGACCCGCTCCTGCTGTTCTAAATCGGCCAGCACCAGGCGGTTAGCCTCATCGCCCTCGGTGCCGATATAGACAAAGGCGCGTTTGCGGGTTTGAAACTGCCCCTCGAAGGGTTGAAATCGGCCTGGGTTTTCTGCATCGGCAAAGCGATCCTTAGCATCTTCCAACCGCAGGGCAAAGGATTGGCCGTAGGGCAGGGGCTCGGTGAGGGTATAGGCCATTCGGCGTCCGGCCCAGCTTACTTTGCCCTCTAGGGGTGGATCGAGGGTCAAGTTCTCCTCCACACTCACCGGATCCATAGGTCGGCTAAAGGTGATTAAAAAAGCCCGATCCTCGATGCCTACCTGCCGATTCTGCCAGCTAAAGTCGCGCACTCTGGCGGTGGCGTGGTCGCCGGAAAAGATCAAAATGCCCAGCACTAGGGCCAAGACTGTCATAGCGGTTGTGGCCAACCGATCCAGCGGGTAGCGGCGACGCAGGGTGGAAGCACGGGGAGCTTTCCCCATAGCGGAACGGCGGGAACGACGACGAGCCATGGCTAGTATTCGTAGGGGGTGCGAGGTTCAGGAATTTCGGTGAGGGTGGCCTCTCCAATCACCAGTTGGCGCTTGTTGTCGAGGGTTTGGGTAGTCATGGATCCAGTCACCTCCAGCCAGGTGTCGGGTTTGGGGCGCTCCGTGCCGGGGGGCAGTTCTACGGGTAGGCCCACCGGGTAGGCATCGGCGGCGCAGCAGGTGAGCACAAAGCGGGTGATCATGAAGATATTGTCGGGCCAGCCGGGAATGTGGGTGACAAAGCCGCTCACCTTGACGGCCTGCCCCGCGTAGGCTTCGGGTTCGGGGTAGACATTGAGGGTGCGGATCCAGTCCACAATGGTGCGATCCTCCGAGGCCCCGCTGAGCACAAACCGCTGGGGCCGAGACCGGGTTTGGCTTAGCACATCGGTAATGCCCCGCTGAAAGGCCGTTTCGCTGGTGAAGGGCCGGGGCGTGTAGATCAGCCCAAACACCGCCACCGCCAACAACAGCCCGGTGCTAATCCGACGGGGCAGAAGGGCAATGTGCTCCTGGCTACGGGGGCCTGCCTGCCGCTGCGACGACTGCATCATCTGCCAAACCTGCCACATCCGCGCCATGCCCATGCCAAAGGTCAGCCCCATGGCCAGGTGAGACAGCCACATATAGTCGGGGTGCAGCAGCAAATACAGCTTGCCCGTCACGGTAAACCGCAGCAGCATTGCCGCCCACAGCAGCAGCATGACGCCATCAATAATGGCCTGCCAGGGCAAAGGGGCACGCTGGGGGGCGGGGGAAGGGCGGCGGCGAGAGCGAAGGGATGAGGTCATGGGATCAGAGAGGGTTAGCATCCAGCATGGTTGTAATCCCCTAGAGGAGCCCCTAGAGGAGATTCTCAAACTGTTGGCGCAGGCGATCTAGCTCGGTTTGGGAGAGGCTGGAGCTGTCCTCGGTCTTGGCATCCTGCTCGGCATCCCGTAGAGCCGGATCAGCGTCGGGATCCCAGTCGAGGGACTCAACCCGGTTTTCAGGGGGGATAGCCAGGGATCCTTCGGGGACGATTTTGCAGCCATAGCCCGCACTTTCACAAAAGGCTTCGATCTCGTCTTGTTCCATCCCTTCCACGGTGGCCTCCGGGAAATCCTGGGCCTCTAGCAGGAGAGCAAAGCGGGTGGCGTCGTCTTCGTTTTCAAACATCAGCACAATGTCCTCGTTGTCATCGACCCTGAGGGTGTGGATGCCCTCATTGTCGGTACGCGCATTGAACAATAAAACGTACACCACCATAGCCAAACTATCCATGTGAGTGATCAGGGCTTATCCCATGCTCAGCCCAAACGCAGCACCATTTCCTTGGCTAAATGTTGGTGAATGGGATGGGCGACCCAGGGAATTGATGCCAAGTCCGAGTTAGACGTCCCCGATGGCCAACCGGTCAAACCTTAGGGGCAAGGTTGCCTCGCCCCTTGGAGCCGGAGGTAAGCCATCGGAGTTTCGTACTAAATCAGGCCAAAGCCTATTCTATCGGGTTTGCCCCAGGGGATTTAAGCCCTTGACCAAGAATGCCCTAGCACAATCAGCGAATCCGTCACCTTAGCGGTTTTGGGGGGATGGCATAGACAACACGAAGGCGTTCCTTTGGCGGGATGTCCACTACCATTAGCTAGAGATTTTTGGCTAACCTGAGCGAGGACGATACCCCATGGTGACCTGGGCGCTGAAGGAATGGGATGCGGCGGTAACGGCTCTGTTAACAGGGCAAACGATTCTGTTGCTGCGAAAGGGGGGAATTCGGGAACAGCAGGGGACGTTTTCGGTGGTGACGCGCCAGGTGTTGCTGCTGCCCACCTTTGAACACCAAAAACCGGAACTGATTAAGCCGGAATTTCAACCCCTGGTGCAACCCGCCCCCCCGGAGGAACAGACTGAATCCGTATCCTTCGCAGGCTGGGCCGACATAACCCATGGGTTCACCCTGCCCTCCACCGCTGCGGCCCTAGACT
>CAZWNR010000296.1:0-5689 GCA_964635665.1 uncultured bacterium
TAGTTAGAAAAATCTAGGGGGATAGCCTGGGGTCGATAGTTCAAGATCACCTTGGAATCGGGCAGGATTTCCGTCCAGAGGGTGGGGTCGGTGGGGTCGGTGCAGTCGGACGAGGTATGTTGTTGCACCTCCATAATCACGTTATTGAAGTCCTGAATCAGGTCAGGTGGGAGATCAAAGGCCACATTGCCAATCGCCCCATCCTCTCGGTTAAGAGGGATGCTGCCCAGGTGGCGGTTATTGAAGCGCACCGTGAGGTTAGAGCGGTTGGCATAGAGGGCTGGAGAATGGCGAAAGCGAAGGATCACCTTGGCCGAGCCCACCTGCCAATGGCGGGGGCGAGTAAAGCCAATCCGAGCCTGGGAGAGCACCCCCTGCATCTGTAAGGCATTGCCCACCACCGGAGAACGGTTGAATTGCAGCACATACTGGCTCTGGGGGCCTGCTGGGGCAGGCGGTACCTCTGGATCGGGGGGTTCTGGCGGATTCGCCGGAGCATCGGCAGGGGCGTCCGCCGGAGGAGGGTTACTGGGCGTCGGGTTGGCAGGGGTTGGGCGACCACCGGATCCTGGCCGAGACACCGGGGGGCTGGCCGGACGAGCAGGGGCCGGAGCGGCAGGACGGGGGGTCGGACGAACCACGGGCGCAGGGGGAGTGGATCGAGGCAGGGAATGCTGCTGAATCACCGCATCCTCCTTTTGCTCCACGGCATTACCAGACTGAGCCTGGGAGGGACTTAACCCGGTCAGGCCAACGATCACGGCACATCCAAGGCCCAGGACAACCAGACCCAGGCTGCGCCACCGCCCTAGCTTCCGGAAAAAAATCATTCGTTTATCTAATTTATTTAAGGTATTACGCATCATGCATCCATTACGTATAGGTCACGCCTGAGATCCCAGGATGCTCCCGTTATCCGGGCCTGGAGTCGGGGGTAGACAGGGGAGGTATGGCTGGTGCTGTCATGGCTACTCCAATCCTTGTAACCACTCAACAGCCAAGGATTCCGGAGGAAAAAGCCCCAACCAAGCCAAATTTTGAACATAGTAGGCATTGGCGTTATCCCAGATTCCATTACGGTAGGCAGGCATAATTTTTTGCTGATACAACTCTGTGGCCACCGAGGGCTGGGTTTGGGTAAAGGCGGCGTACAGCATGGCGTACTGGCCCGTTGCCTCGTAATCCACGAGGGGATCACCCGCGAGGGACAGTACCGCTGGAAGACGCTGATCTTGCTGCCACAGCTGTTCCAGAAAGACCAGATTCTTGGCTAAAAAAGCCGTGGCCCTAGGCTCCTGAAACCAAGCTGCATCCCAGGCAATACGCCACCACACCCGATGGGCATCAAACCCGTACCGACTTCTCAGGGTGGCCGATGGGGGAGTCACCTCTAAGGTCTGAGAAGTCATATTTAAACGTACCCAATCCCCTGGCAAACCCCTCGTCGATAGCACAGAAACTTGATCGAGCACCTGGTAGCTGCTGTCTACTAAGGCCAGCCAGTCTCGATCGGGATCCACCTGGGCAAAGAGGCGGAAGGCGTAGGGGGCCAAGTAGGAGGGATTAAGGTAAGCCATGCCTGGCTCTGGTTGAAAGGCGGATAGCGGCCCCGGCAAGAGGTAACGGGCATCCTTCTCTGGCAAAGGTAGGGTGGACTGTACCCACAAATCCGCCAGCTTCAGCCGAGCCAGATCGAGGTATTCAGGCCGCTGCCACCGTCGAGAGGCTAAAATCAGTGCCGTAATGGCATCGATGTCGGCATCGCTAGCAAAATTAGCGTCTAGAATCTGCCAGCGTCCATCTGCGGCCCGCCCCCACTTCCAGGCCCACAGGTAATCCATGCCGTCAGCGTCATTGGCACTGCTAGGCCGCCGCAGGTTGTCCTCTGCCCAGCGCAGGGTGAGGTCAAAGGTCTCTGGATCGTCCGCCAACACCGCCCGCAGCATGGCATAGGCTTGGCCCTCGGAGACGGTGCGCCCCCCATCCTCCCAGTCAATCACCCGTCCATCGGACTGAATGAACCGCTGCCGATAGGCCTGCCAGCTTTCCGCCAAGAGCTCAGGGCGGTCTAGGGTAGTGGGGTCTGTCCCTGTTTCCAACCAAAAAACGGGGCTGAGGTTAATGCCCCTAAAGCTGAGGGATTGGAAGGGCACGGGATCGAGGCGATCCCAGCGACAACCGCCGATCCCCAGGATCAACAGGACGGGGATGATCGCCAGGGTTGATAGATGTCCTACGGAAAAAGGGGGAGGCATAACCCACGGAGCTTTGGCTAGACGGTATAAACGAAAGGTCGGTGATGAGAGAGGTCGGTGATGAGAGGTCGGGATGACAAAAATCGGCGGTGAAGTAGCCCTTGACGGCATCCTGAAGCGAGGGCTACTCCTAAAAGCGCTCCCAAGTGGGCTGGATGCCGCGCTGCATTAACAGACTTTCCTGAATTTGCTGAATTTGCTGGTTCACCTGGGGGGTGCGAATGCCCTGGGCCTGTTGCTGCCGCTGCCAAGCTTGGAGCTGATTAATGGCTGCGAGGGGCCTGCCCTGGGCCGCGTTGAGGGCGGCTAGGGAGGTGCGGGCGGTGCTGTTATTCGCATCCAGGACGAGGGCCTGCTGATACAGTCGCTCGGCCTGGTCGTAGTTGCCCACCTGAAATTCCAGACCCGCCAGGGCCAGTAGGGCATCGGGGTTGCTGGGCTGGCGTTGCAGCACCGTCAGGTAGCTCTGACGGGCGAGGTCGTAGTTTCCGGTTTGCTGGGCCACTTCCCCCAACACAAAGTACCAATCTAGAACTGCTGGATTGGCCGCAACCAACTGGCTCGCCTGGGCTTCGGCCTGGGTAGGGTTAGTTTCTGCCAAGACCTGTAAAGCCCGCAGTTGCAGTTGGGGGTTCCCCGCATCCACCGCCAGAAGGGCTTGGTAGGTGCCCAAAAGAGAAGCACTGGGGGGCAGAGCGGTGACCAGGGTGATTAACTCCTGGGGTGGCGTGGTGTTGGCATACTGTTGCAGCCCTTGGTTGAGCACCGCCGTGGCCTGGGCTTCGGTGATCAGTCCGGCCTGGTAGGCGAGGGCGGCTCGTCCCAGAGGATAGGCAAAGTTCTGGGGATTGGCGGCAATGAGCTGGTCGTAGAGGGCTAAAGCCTCTGGGAATCGCCCCTGAATTTGATAGACCGCCGCCAACCCCTGGGCCGCCCCTGATCGAATGGCGGGTAGGGTACTGCTGCTCAACAGTTGCTCGTAGCGCTGCTGGCTTTGGGCCAAGTTACCCTCTCGCCGCTCAATGTCCGCTAGAAGCAACTGGACGGTATCCCCGTCACGACTGCCCGCCGGGGTGGCGGCATAGGTGGAAAGGGAGGCCCTAGCTTCGGCCAAACGCCCCTGCTGAATTAAGATTTGGGCGATGCGGAACTGGAGAAAGGCTTCCGTGGCCCCACCGGAAACCAGGCTTTGGTAGAGCGGCAGTAATTCCGGCGGCGGCGGATCGAGCCGACTGAGCACTTGCCCCATGGTGCGCACCTGCACCGGATCGGCGGGCAGGGCCGGAAAACTGCTGCGCACCTGCTGCACAAAGGTATTGCGGTTGGTTTGCCCGGTTTGGAAGGCCAGGATCTGCTGCTGTAGGGTGAGGCTGCGATCCTCCGGTTGCTCCTGGGCCAGTTGGTTCACCAGTTGCAGCGCCAGGAGTCGTTGATCGGGCAGATTCCCCAGGGCAAAGCTGGCCTCACGACGAATGCCGGGGGTGACGTTCGTAGCCGTGGACAGCACATCCCGATAAAGCGCGGCGGCCTCTTGGTTGTAGATGACCTGCTGGCTATAGTCGCCAATGGCGTTGAGCGCCCGTGCCAGGGTGAGGCGGGCATCGCCCCGTCCCCGCAACGGCTGGACGAGTTCTAGGGCCGCTTGAAACTGGCGATTGGCGGCATAGTTGCTGGCGAGGGCTCCCCGCAAACGGGCCTGCTCTGGGGTAACCGCCTGTCCGGTGATGGGGCCAAGTTCCCGCTCTAAAATTTGAATCGCCGCCGACAGTTGGCCACTTTCCCGGAGCGCCTGGGCATAGGCAATGGCTCGATCCCCAGAAATCACACCCCGCGCCGCCCGATAGCGATCAAACAGGGCGAGGCCCGTCGCATAGTCGCCGCTAAAGGTGTGGGCCTCCGCCGATGGCCCCACAATGTTGGGATCAGAGGTTCTTGGCAACACCAGGGCGTAGTCGGCCAAGGACTGGGAAAATAGCCCCTGGTAATAGTAGAGCTTGGCCCGCTGGGCCCTGGCGTCTAGGTTGTCGGGGTCAAGCTGAAGCAGGCGGGTAAGGGCCTGGATCCCTAAGGGTTGCCATTCAGAGCGAAACTCTCCCAAAAAGCCTATGGTTCCCAGGGCCAGACGATTATCGGGATCCACCTCCAAAACGCGCTGATAGGTGGCTAGGGCATCGGCATCTCGGCCCGCCCGTCGATAGGCAATCCCAAGGCCGATCAGGGCTTCTAGGTCGTTGGGGTTGGCCTGCACCGCCTGTTGGAAGACCGTGACCGCCTCCCCAACTCGGTTCTCTAACAGCAGACTATAGCCTCGGCTGACGCTAGCGGTCTGAGCGAGGGCTGGCAATCCCCCCAAGAAACCCGCCAAGGGCGGTAGGGTTAAACTTCCCGTGGCAAGGGCGAGGGCCAGCCCCAGGCTAGATAGGGTGCGCCATTGTCCTCGGTTTGGGTGCATCATGGTCATGGCGAATACCTTATTGAAGAGACGGGTTGGGTAGTAGGTCGATACCGCTGCGGATGCGGAACCCCGCAAAGGATTCCCGCAGTTGATTGCGTTGCTGGAAGGTGAAGCCCATACGCACATTGGGTAGCGCCTCAAAGTCGTAGAACACCTCCAGCACATCGGGGGTAAGCCCGTTGACCGATGCAGAGGGTAAATTGCGCCCGTAGGCCAGCCCCAGCCGATCCTCATCCATAAACACGTCAAAGGCGTTCATCCCCAGGCTGTAGGTGCTACCGGAAAACCCGCCGCTGCTGTTCAACTGGCCGTAGCGTCCAAAGAAGCCCAGGTTAGTCTGGGGCAGAAACCACTCCGCGTTCACCCCGTAGGCATCCAGCCGATCCCCAGTCCCCTGGAAGTCCGTATCCCGTCCGGTGAGGAAGGTACCGCGCAGGATCAAATCTCCGGTGCGCAGGCTCACTTCCCCGGCAAAGCCATCCAGGGCAAAGTCCGTAATATTCGCTGCCGAGGAAAAGGCGGCGGCACTGAGGGTGAGGTCATCGTTCAACGACCACTGCACCAAGCCCCCAGGGCGTGACGCCGTGGCGTTGGCCCCGGCAATGAGGGCGGGATTGGTATGGAAGGTGGAGTTAAAGAAATCGCGACCGACGTCCTTCGCAAAGCTGTTGCGATCAAAGTAGGAGGTAATGTCCAGCTGCCCCAGGCGAAACCGCAACCCTGGTACCCCGGGCACCGCCGCCGCCACATAGAGTTCCGTGAGCTGTACCCCGTCACTGTTGGTGAGATCCGGGCCAGTCACCAAGTCGAGGGCACCCCCCACGAGTAGGTTCGGGGTTAAAAAGGTGCTGCCCGACAAGCGAGCCCGCGCCGAAGACTGCCCGGCCTGAAGCACGTACAGCCCTTCCAAGTTCAAGCTCGTTGCGGTCACCGCCTGATTAGGATCCTCTAGGGCGGGGGCCACGGCCATCCCCTGGGT
>CAZWNR010000297.1:0-5675 GCA_964635665.1 uncultured bacterium
CCGTGGCTGATCATCTGGAACATGGCGCCGTCGATGCCCTGGCGGTTCAGCGCGAAGATGCCCATGGTCACGAAGCCCATGTGGGCGACGGAGGAATAGGCGATCAGCTTCTTCATGTCCTCCTGCATCAGCGCCACCAGCGAGGTGTAGACGATGGCGATGACCGAGAGCACGAAGACGAAGTCCTGGAAGTAGACGCTCGCATCCGGGAACATCGGCAGCGAGAAGCGCAGGAAGCCGTAGCCGCCCATCTTCAGCAGGATCGCGGCGAGCACCACGGAGCCCGCGGTCGGCGCCTCGACGTGGGCGTCGGGCAGCCAGGTGTGCACCGGCCACATCGGCATCTTCACCGCAAACGAGGCGAAGAAAGCCAGCCAGGCCCAGGTCTGCAGTCCGCTCGGCACCGCGGTGCGCATCAGGGTCGGAATGTCGGTAGTGCCGGCGTTCCAGTACAGCGCCATGATCGCCAACAGCATCAGCACCGAGCCGAGCAGCGTGTACAGGAAGAACTTGAACGACGCGTACACCCGGCGCGGGCCGCCCCAGATGCCGATGATCAGGAACATCGGGATCAGACCGCTCTCGGCAGATCAGCCCCTAACGCTGGAGGATCGCGTCGAAGCGGTGGATCGCGTCACCCACTACAGCACCGATCCCCAGGCGTTTTTAGCTCAGTACGCCCCCGATTTGGCGGATCTCCAGGCTCGGATTGCCCTGGCGCGGGCCTGGTTACCCCAGGTGCAGGTGCAGCCCGATCAGATCGCCTATTTAGTGAATGAGGCCATTCGGGCGCAGGTAGAAGGACACCGGGCCGACCTCTTTGCCCTGCGGGTGGCCAAGGCCGAGGCCGCTCTCCAGGGACGGCTGGCGGTGGAGGCCGCAGACCTGCATCGGGCGGTGGAACTGGTGATTGTGCCACGGGCCACGGTCGTCGCCCTGCCCCCAGAATCGCCGCCCCCAGAACTCCCTCCCGAACCCCCCGAAACCAACCCGGACGCGGCCCAAGATCCTGAGACTGAGACACCGGAACCCCCGGAGGGTGGCGGCATCCCCGATGAGTTTGTGTTTAGCCCCGAAGGCGTGGTGCTCGATCCCTCGGTGCTTTCCTTTGCCCAGTTGGCCCATCGCCGCCATGGCAAAGCCGGGGGGCGGGGGGTGATTTTTTCCCAAGAGCGGGGCCGCTACGTGAAGCCGATGTTTCCCCAGGGGCCTATTCAGCGGGTGGCCATCGATGCCACCCTGCGGGCAGCGGCCCCTCACCAACGGTTTCGACGGCAGCGCTACGCCCAGGAACATCCTCATCAACCGAGACCCCGCCGCATCTTCATCGAAGCGGATGATATCCGCGTGAAGCGGCTGGCCCGCAAGGCCGGAGCCCTGATTATCTTTGTGGTGGATGCCTCGGGGTCGATGGCCCTGAACCGAATGCAGGCCGCCAAGGGGGCCGTGCTGCAACTGCTGGGGGAAGCCTACCGCCGCCGCGACCACATTGCCCTGATTGTCTTCCGTGGCGAACAGGCGGAGGTGCTGCTGCCCCCCACCCGATCCATGACCGCCGCCCATCGTCGCCTCGATCGTTTGCCCTGTGGCGGTGGTTCGCCCCTCGCCCATGGCCTCGCTCAGGCGGTGCGCCTGGGCCAAAATGCCCGCCAATCTAAGGACATTGGCCAAGTGGTCATTGTCCTCATTACCGACGGCAAGGCCAACGTGTCCCTAGCGCGTTCCCTAGGGCAGCCGGATCTGGGCGAGGAAAACCCCTCGATGAAGGACGAACTGCTCAAAATCGCCGCCGCAATCCGTTGCCTAGACCTACAGCTCCTGGTGATCGACACCGAAAATAAGTTCATTTCTTCGGGCTTTGCCCAGGAGTTGGCCCAGCAGGCCGGGGGCCACTACTATTACTTGCCCAAGGCGACGGAGGCCGCCATTGCCACCATGGCCCGCAGCGCCCTCCATACCGCCACCATGGTGCCGTAGCGGCTATCGCTGCACCTAACCCCCTCCAGCATCGATGGGGCAGGATTGGGGGATATCGGGCAATCAGGAGCGCAACGCCCTAGGCCGTGAGGATGGCCCCGTGGTGGCGAATATGGTCGGCCATAAAGGTGGCGATGAAGTAGTAGCCGTGGTCGTAGCCGGGTTGCATTCGCAGGGTTAGGGGTTGCCCCGCTTCCTTGCAGGCCGCTTCAAACACCTCTGGCAAGAGTTGGCCCTGGCCCAAAAAAGGATCGGCGGTGCCCTGGTCAATCAGGATCATCCGGTCGGGCTGGGCGTGTTTTTTCACCAGATGGCTGGCATCGTAGGAGTGCCACAGGGCTTGGTCTGGGCCGAGGTATCCGCCAAAGGCCTTTTGGCCCCAGGGGCATTGGCTGGGGGCGGCGATGGGCGCAAAAGCCGAAATCGACTTAAACAACTGGGGATTGCGGAGACCACACACTAAGGCCCCATGGCCACCCATGGAATGGCCGAAAACCCCCTGGCGATCCGGTTTAATGGCAAAGTTGGTGGCCATCAGTTCTGGCAGTTCCTTCACCACGTAGCCATAGGTACGGTAGTGCTGGCTCCAGGGCGCTTGGGTGGCGTTGACGTAAAAGCCTGCCCCGGTGCCAAAGTCCCAGGCATCGGCTTCGTCGGGAATGGCCTCCCCACGGGGGCTGGTATCGGGGGCCACCAGCATCAGCCCTTGCTCCGCCGCATAGCGCTGGGCTCCGGCCTTGGCGGTAAAGTTTTCCTCGGTGCAGGTTAGCCCCGATAGGTAATACAACACGGGCACCGGGCCAGCTTGGGCCTGGGGCGGAATGAAGACCGCAAACCGCATTTCGCACTGGCACTGGCTAGAAAAATGGCTGTAGTAGCCCACGGTGCCGCCAAAGCAGGCGTGTTGGCTCTGAAGGGTGAGGGAGGAGGGTGGCATGTTGGTTTTAGGGTGTAGGGGGAACTTGCGATTTTAGTTCTTCGATCAATGGCGGTATTTCGTATTGGACGGCATTCCAGACAATATCAAGATTGACGTCATCGTATTCATGCACCAACCGATTACGCATTCCGTTGATGTCTTGCCAAGCAATCGTTTTCAAAGACTGCTTAGTGCTATCTGAAACCCGTCTCGCTGCTTCAGCAATTAACAATCGTCGAATGACTGAATCTTGAAGCTGCACATTGGCCATAAATTCATCCTTTGAATACGACCCTGTGTAAGTTAGGATCAACTCGGCGGATTGCAGCATATCAAGCAGGAATTGAGGATCCCGTTGCATAAACTACCTGAGCAGAAGACAGAATTTCGTGACGACGCAGATAATTGCGGCTGGTTTCAACGCCCTGACGAGTAATGAGATCTACCTCTCGATGGAAAAGTATTTTGAGTTCGGCTTCCATCTGATCTAGGGTGCGAAAGGTGGGATGAGCCTCTGGGTGAAACTTCACCATTACGTCGATATCGCTATCTGCACGAAAATCATCGCGCAAAACAGAGCCAAATAAGGCAAACTCTGTTACCTGCCATTGGTGACAAAATTTAGCGATTCCTTCTATGGGTAATTCGATTTTGGCTATGGTCATTGCGGACTTACCCCAGAGACTTATAGAGAGTAGGATGCACCGTTGCTGAGTTCTAGATCCCCCCAGCACCTAGCTGTTTAAGTTTTACTCTACACCCCCCTTACCAAGGGGGGCAGGGGGGATCATCGCAAGAAACTTCACACAAGTGAAATCCGCTACATCAAAAACCCGGTTTCTTCGCGACTACTTCAATGTCATGGGCATGATTCCAAACGAGAAACCGGGTTTTCAGACAGTCCTCTGGGGAAGACTAAAACGTCACCACCGTGCGGATGCTTTCGCCTTCGTGCATCAAATCAAACCCGTGGTTAATTTCCTCTAGGGGAATGACGTGGGTGATTAGGTCGTCGATGTTGATTTTGCCATCCATGTACCAGTCCACAATTTTGGGGACATCGGTGCGGCCCCTGGCTCCCCCAAAGGCGGTGCCCTTCCACACCCGCCCGGTCACCAATTGAAAGGGGCGGGTGCTGATTTCTTCGCCCGCTGCGGCCACACCGACGATAACGCTCATCCCCCAGCCCTTGTGGCAGCATTCCAAGGACTGCCGCATGAGGTTGACGTTGCCCACGCACTCAAAGCTGTAGTCGGCCCCGCCCCCGGTGAGGTTGACTAGGTAGGGCACCAGGTCGCCTTCCACTTCCTTGGGGTTGACGAAGTGGGTCATGCCAAATTTTTCGGCCAGGGCTTTTTTCTTGGGGTTTACGTCCACGCCGATGATTTGGTTGGCCCCCACCATGCGGCAACCCTGGATTACATTCAGGCCAATGCCGCCGAGGCCAAAGACCACCACGTTGGCCCCCGGTTCTACCTTGGCCGTGTTGATCACCGCGCCGATGCCCGTGGTGACGCCGCAGCCGATGTAGCAGACCTTGTCGAAGGGGGCATCGGGACGAATTTTGGCCAGGGCAATTTCGGGTACCACGGTGTAGTTGGCGAAGGTAGAGGTGCCCATGTAGTGGAAGAGGGGCTGGCCATGGTGGGAAAAGCGACTGGTGCCGTCGGGCATTAGCCCCCGCCCCTGGGTGCTGCGAATGGCTTGGCAGAGGTTGGTCTTAAAGCTGAGGCAGTACTCGCACTGGCGGCATTCCGGCACATAGAGCGGAATCACATGATCCCCCGGCTTGAGGCTGTGGACGTCGGGGCCAACCTCAACCACTACCCCTGCCCCCTCATGGCCTAGCACCGCCGGAAACAGCCCTTCGGGATCCTTTCCCGATAGGGTGTAGGCATCGGTGTGGCAGAGGCCCGTGGCCTTGATTTCCACCAGCACTTCCCCCGCCTGTGGCCCCTCTAGCTGGATAGTTTCGATGGTGAGGGGTTGTCCGGCGGCATGGGCAACGGCGGCTCTAACGTCCATAGATTCTCCAGATTTTCCAGAATGTCCTGCGGGAAGAGGGGGCTGAGGTGAACCAATCTTAGCTGTCAGCCTTCGTCAGCTTAGCAAACTTGTTCCCCGTAGGATTCGGATGGGCGATAAGCTACGGGCTGCTGGTCTAGCCAGTTCAACATCTGGTTCTCTCAAGACTCTACCCGCTACCCCAGATCGCTAAGCTACGGTTAACCAGCCTAAGAGGGCGTTTGAAAAGGGTTGTCTCAGGGGCATTTGATCGTTAAATCGGTGTAAATCTGCTGAATTTTTAACGGCTGAGGCTGACCTCATCGGTATCGCTTGGGACACACTTCAGCTTTTCAAACCTCCTCTAACCCTGGCCTGCGGTAGGATTAGCCCAACTTCTTTATCATTACTCCATCGTTGTTATTGGTGCCCCCCCATGACCGTTAGTGACGCTCTCCATGAGGTTCGCCAGCGTGACCGGGCCTTTTTGGCCACCCAAAATCCCTACGAACAGCTCCAGGCCATCCACGAAATTTGGCCCATTGTGGCGGAAAAATACAGCGACATTGTGGCCCTCAATGATCCCCACTACAAACCCGCTGCCACCTTCACCTATCGGCAACTGGGGGAAGCGATTCGCACCTTTGCCAGTGGCTTGCAGGCGTTGGGTATTGGGAATCGCGCCCATGTGGCCTTGTTCGCCGATAACAGCCACCGCTGGTTCATTGCCGACCAGGGGATTATGACCGCCGGGGGCATGGATGCCGTGCGCAGT
>CAZWNR010000298.1:0-5657 GCA_964635665.1 uncultured bacterium
GAACCGTCGAAATCGAGAAACAAACCGCTTGGCTGAAGCAAGAGAACGCGAGGCTGAAGCGCGTGAACGAGACGTTAGCCGAGATCGATGCCAAATACGATGCCTTGCGGCGCAAGTCCGCTACCAACTCGACCCCACCGACGACCACCGACAAGAATTAGCCCTGGCCTTGGCCCAGCTTGAGGAATATCAGCAGGTGTTGGATCGAGATTCAGGGCAGGGGCAAGACTAAAAAGTGGGCATACCATAGGGGAAATACTGCCGGAACTGTTGCCATGGCCGAAGAAACGCCACAATCCTCTTTTCTCGCCAATCAACTGTCTGTGGCGGCTAGCAAGATTTTGAAGCCCGGTGGCGTGACGGTGGGCAGTCTAGTGGGGCTGTGGTACTTATTTGTGCAAAGCCAGGTAGCAGAGGCCATTGCTGCTGCGCTTATTGGTCTTTGTGTGTCCTATCTGGGCAAAGTGTGGGAACCCATCGACCGAGGTAATCAAGGACGTTTTACCAACCTGGGAGAAGCTGCCAATAGCGCCATTGACGATGCCCTAGCCCAGCTTTTGGCTAAGGCGACGGGGGCAGAGGACATTTACCTGCTGTGCCAAGTCCTCGATTGTCGAGATTACAAACCCGAAGGCATGGGCGCTAGAGATCGCATCTTTTTGCCCATGCTGCAAGAGGTGTTTGTTCCCCTAGAGTTTGATAGCAGTGCAATACGTCCAGGGTTCAATGGCCTGCCAGGGGGCAAGCCCTCACAGGGGATCCAGGACGACGACCCAGAACTTTGCATTTGGACGCTGTTAGCCTACGCCCAGAACGAACCTGCCTATCGACAAATGGCAATTGTGGCCTGGGGCGGCTTTGGCAAAACCACCCTCCTCAAGCACCTGGCCTACATCTATGGCAGCAAACAACACGAAACCTATGGCGTAACGCCCTTGGTGCCCTTCTTTTTGCCTCTGCGGGCCTATCGCACCCTGCTGACCCAAGCTGAACCGCCCACCCTGCCCGAACTGGTGATGATCTATCATCTCAAGTCTTTGGCGGAACTGGATGATCGGTTACAGCGGTTGCCCGGCAACTGGGCGCAGGACGTGCTGATGCGGGGAAAGGCGTTGGTGCTGATGGATGGCTTTGATGAAATCCCTGAGCCAGATCGCCCCGCCCTTAGCCGTTGGATTAATGCCCAAATGCGTCGGTTTGATCGGTCGATTTTTATCGTCACATCGCGCCCCGCCGCCTACACCGACAGCTTTGTCGATCCTCTGCGGACAAAATTGTGGGTGCGGCCCTTTCAGCCCCAGCAACAGCGGGATTTCGTTCACCAGTGGTATCACTGCCAGGAGCGGCTAGACCGAGGTGGGCGCGACACCCCCGAAGTGCAGCGAGAAGCCAAACGCAACGCCGAAAACCTGCTGCACCAAATCAACGACCCCAACCGCCCAGAACTCGCCGCCCTCGCCCGCAACCCCCTACTGCTAAACCTGCTGGCCACCTACCACCGCAGCAACCCCGGTGTAGAACTTCCCCGCCAGCGGGCCGAACTATACCAAGATATTTGCACCCTGCAACTACGCAAACGCCCCGATGCCCGCGAAATACAACTTCCCCTCACCCCCGAAGAACGCCAAGGGGTGCTGCAAACCGTGGCCCTAGACATGATGCAGCGCAATCTTCGGCTCATCTCCGAAGCCGACCTTGTGGCGCTGATTGCCGAAACCCTTGTGGCCCAGAATATCGCCCAGAATGCGGCGGTAGATGCAGCCAGTCTGCTTAAACAATTGATCGATGTCAGCGAATTAATCGTGCGCCAGGGGCTAGAGGGCTGCGAATTTTCTCACCTGAGTTTTCAGGAGTTTTTAGCCGCTGCCCAACTCAAAAAACCTGGTTACGAATCGATCCTCTATCCCCACTTAGCCGATGCCAATACCAATGACGAAAACCGCGCCTGGTGGCGACAAACTATTCTGCTCTATGCCGCCCAAACCAACCCAACAACCCTCATTCAAGAAGCCCTGAGACAAGGCGCAAACGACCTAGCCTATGCTTGCTACCAAGAAACCCGCAGCACTCTAGATCCTAATATCATCGCGGCCCTAGAAGCTGTCAAACCTGCTCTCACAGCAGCCCGCTATGCCAAGCTAGAGGAACTTCTAAAGGCTGGTCAATGGTGCGAGGCTGATGAGGAAACCTATCGCCTAATGATTACCACCGTGGGTAAAGAAGAAGGTCAATGGTTTGATCCCAAAGACCTAGAAGAGTTTCCCTGCGAAGACCTGCAAATCCTTGATCAGCTTTGGGTGAAATACAGCAACGGCAAGTTTGGCTTTAGTGTGCAAAAGAAAATTTGGCAAGAGTGCGGTAGCCCCATGACCTCAGGCAAGGAGTGGGATGACTTTTGCATTAAAGTGGGATGGCAAGACCCAACCGGAAGCCCCTACATGAATTCATCAGAACTCATGGAACTGAAGTATGATTTAGATCTTTCTTCCGAAGGGGAATTACCCTCGCTAGCGCGAGTATGTGACGAAGTGACAGGGATAACTGGTTTTTCTCTCGCGCAGCGACTTGTGGACTGTATCAGATAAGCGCTTCACCCCAATTCAAAAGAATTGTTGCCGACCTCTTCTTCACGGAAAACTAGGTGTTTCAAGGATCACTTACCTGGCACCAATGGCTGCCCAGCGGGGGCCAGATCCCAGGGTTCTTCAAGAACCCTGGGATCTTCTTTTAAGGCGGCTCAAACCGTAGAGGTAGGGTGCATTCGCGGCTTCACCATTTTCGGCAATGACGCGATCAATCATTTTGGCCGCAATGCACCGCTTACCCATCGCAAATTTCTCTGTATACGGCTTTGGTGCATTGCTCCGCGTTGCTGCGCGAATGCACCCTACGGTTCTAAGGTTGGATCAATCCTTTGGCCGCAATGCACCGCTTACCCAACACGAATTTCTCTGTACATGGCTTTGGTGCATTGCTCCGCGTTGCTGCGCGTTGGCGTTAGCCTCGCCCTAGCGTTATGCACCCTACGGTTTATTATCCCGCTACATCCCAAACGCTTTCTAGGGTGCTTTCTAGGAATAGCGTATCTGGCCCAAAATCTTGTTCATGGGGCCACTGAACGCCGCCAAAGAAGGGTTTCACTTGGCTGAAGTAGTGACTACTCTGCAACTCTCTAAAGAAGCCCTTATCTAGATAAGGTGAGACATCAAAAATCCGAGTTTCACCGTTATCGAAAAACAGTCGTAGACAGCTATTTTCTAGGGCTTCTACCTTAACCACCTTAGGAGACATGTTTTCCCTCCTACCGCAACGGTTCAATTTTAAAAATCTGCTCACCCGAAATCGCCAATTCCTAGTTAGCCATCAATTCGTCATGGATGTGGGGCTGATGATGCTTCCTATTGTCAAAGAAATACATCAGTACGATCACCCCATAGAACATCAAGACAACAGGCATAGGCCGAGCTTGGATGCTGACCCCTTCATCATATCCTTTGGCTATGTTCGGATTCCTGACTCGATGGGCTGTGGCGCAGGGTTTCGCGGATGACCTGGCGATCATGGCCGAGGCTAGCGCCCTTGCCTCGCCTTGGCGTCATGTACTCCCACATCTGCTGATGCACCTGATACAATAGAGGATCTGGCTAAAAAGTTGCGCGAGTCTAGGGATTTCGGTTTAAATTTGGGCCAAGCTATTTTGGCCCTGGTTTGGGGCTGGCCCGTTTAGCGGATTGGCCAATAGGGAAAAATCTCTGATCGCTCGGCCAAGTCGCATTTGCAGGGAGAGGAAGGCAAGAACTATGGCGCTGATCGTACAGAAATATGGGGGCACCTCCGTTGGCACCGTGGAGCGCATCCAGGTGGTGGCCCAGCGGGTGAAGGCCACTGTTGAGGCAGGCAATAGCGTGGTGGTGGTGGTTTCGGCCATGGGCAAAACCACCGATGGCCTAGTGAAGCTGGCCAACGACATTACCGATCAGCCCAGCCGCCGCGAGATGGATATGTTGCTCTCCACCGGGGAACAGGTCTCCATTGCCCTGCTGACCATGGCGCTGCACAGCCTCGGCCAAGATGCCATTTCCCTGACCGGGGCGCAGGTGGGCATTGTCACCGAAGCCGAACATACCCGTGCCCGCATTCTGACGATTAATCCCGAACGGATGCAGCGCCACCTGGCCGAGGGCAAGGTGATTGTGGTGGCGGGGTTTCAGGGCATTAGCCAAACCACCGATTTAGAAATTACCACCCTAGGTCGCGGCGGTTCCGATACCTCTGCTGTGGCCCTAGCCGCTGCCCTCCAGGCCGATAAGTGCGAAATCTACACCGACGTACCGGGGATTCTCACCACCGACCCGCGCCTGGTGCCGGAAGCTCAGTTGATGGAAGAAATTACCAGCGACGAAATGCTGGAACTGGCCAGCCTGGGGGCCAAGGTGCTGCACCCTCGCGCCGTGGAAATTGCCCGCAACTACGGCGTTACCCTGGTGGTGCGATCTAGCTGGACAGACGAACCGGGTACCCGCGTGATTTCGCCCCAGCCCCAGCCCCGCCCCCTGGAAGGCTTGGAATTGGCGCACCCTGTGGATGCCGTGGAGTTTGACACCGACCAGGCCAAGGTCGCCCTGCTGCGGATTCCCGACCGTCCCGGCATTGCCGCCCGCCTGTTTGGGGAACTGGCCAGCCAAGCCCTCAACGTAGACCTGATCATCCAGTCCATCCACGAGGGCAACACCAACGACATTGCCTTTACCCTGGTGCGGGCCAACCTCAATCGGGCCGAAGCCGTGGCCGAAGCCATTGCCCCCGCCCTACGCAGCAACCCCACCGACACCACCCAGGCCGAGGTGATGGTGGATACCAACATGGCCAAAATCAGCATCGCCGGGGCCGGGATGATTGGCCGTCCGGGGGTTGCCGCCAAAATGTTCTCCACCCTGGCGGAGGCGGGGATCAACATTCAGTTAATCTCCACCTCGGAAGTCAAAGTAAGCTGCACCATCGACGTGGCCGACTGTGACCGCGCCCTCGCTACCCTCTGCGAAGCCTTTGAGGTTACCTCCTCCCCTCGGCCCCAGTCGGCGTCGGAAAATGCCTCTCTGGCCTCAACAAAGACGACCCCAGTGGTACGCGGTGCTGCCCTAGATACCAAGCAGGCCCAGGTTGCCATTCGCCATGTGCCCGATCAACCCGGCATGGCGGCGAAAATCTTTCAACTCCTGGCCAGCAACGGCGTCAGCGTGGATATGATCATCCAGTCCCAGCGCTGCCGTTTGGTGAATGGCCAACCCACCCGCGACATCGCCTTCACCGTGGCCCAGGCCGACGCCCGTCTAGCAAGGGAACTAATGGATCAAGCCGCCCAGGAGCTTGGTTTTGGGGAAGTGGTGGTGGACGAAGCCATCGCCAAAATCAGCGTGGTCGGCATCGGCATGATCTATGCCCCCGGTGTGGCGGCTCGCATGTTTAAGGCGCTCTCCGAGCAGGGCATTAACCTGCAAATGATCGCCACCTCGGAGATCAAAATCAGCTGCGTTGTGGATGAATCCGAAGGCATCAAAGCCCTCCAGGCCGTCCACAGCGCCTTTGGCCTCGCCGGGACGAAAGCCGTCGTGGTTCCCGCCTAGGGCTGAAGATTCCACGGTATCGTTTACCAGGGC
>CAZWNR010000299.1:0-5647 GCA_964635665.1 uncultured bacterium
CCTTACAGAGTCGTTTTCCTCCAACTATTCCGAAATTAGCCCTTCGGTAGGGTTTGGAAGAAAAATTCACGCCTGCCGTGATTGAATCTGAAGGTTTCCAACTATTCCGAAATTAGCCCTTCGGTAGGGTTGGCAATGATTGGTTTGCCAGATCCCAGGGTTCTTCGAGAACCCTGGGATCTTCTATCCGCAAGATCTCGCTTCATCACAAAGCTGTGCCAGTGCCAGCGCTCTCTTCTATCATACAAAGCGTTCTTGCCTATCATCACCATGGCTTGGCTTATCTCCCTGCTGGCCCAAACCCCACCCGCCAGCCAAATCGACCTTCTCACCCAGCAAATCGAATTTCTGCAAGATGCCAACTCGCGGATGGCCGATAGCTTTGGCCAATTCGTCACCCTGGTCAACGTAGCGATTACCCTGGTGGTGGCGTTTATCGGTATCTTGGGGTTCAGTACGCGCCGAGAAATTAAGCAATCTCTGGATGGCTTGGTGCGGGCTGAGGTAAAGAAGCAGTTGGCCAACACCGTCAAAGCCCAGGTTGAAGACTTGGAGCGCATTATTCTGCGCGAAGCTGTGGTGGGCCAAACCCAGGTCGATTATCTGCTGCCCATTAGCCCCAGCCCCACCCCCACCGCCGAATATCAACTGCTGAAGGCGAGGGGGTTTCAAATGGCTTGGATGCCCTACGACCCCGAACGTCGCTATGGCAACAGCCATGTCCTCATACTCGATTTGCTCACCCCCGACCTCGCCCCAGAACGCCGGGAGGCCCTCATTGCCGACCTCGGCCAACGGCTGCAACACCTCACGAGGCCGCCCGTTCTGGTCATCTATGTGCGGGGGCAAAGCCAAGCCATCACCGATCTCCCCAAGGCGTTGTACTACATCCCCGTCAACAGCCGGGGCACCCTCCTAGGAGCCGTCACCGATGCGGCCCAGATTGCCTACGCCCTTCGCCAACCTGCCACCTAGGGAACGGCGGTTTGCCTCTGGGGCGGATGGCCAAGGAAGACCAGGATGGGAGGACTATCATAGGGGGTAGCACTGGCACCGCCCCCAACGAGCATTTCCAAGAGAGCGTATTTACCGATGGTTACGATTCAACTTCGGCAATTAGAGGTACCCCCAGGGCAGCGGCTGGTGCTGCGCGATGTAAGCTGGGCCGAGTTTAATGCCATTTTGGCGGAACTGGGGGAGCAACGCAGTACCCGCATCGCCTACGACCACGGACTGTTAGAGATTATGGCCCCTTTACCCGAACACGAGTATTTTAAGGAAACCATGGGTGATGCGGTTAAAGATATTAGTGAAGAACTAGATTTAGATTACGAAAGTTATGGGTCTACCACCTGGAGAAAGCAGGCGGCACAGGCTGGCATAGAACCCGACAATTGCTTTTATATTCAAAACGAAGCCCTGGTACGTGGCAAACTTACCTTAGATCTAGACCAAGACCCACCCCCAGATTTAGCCCTAGAAATTGATCTCACTAGCAAATCTATCCATCGGTTTTCGATCTATGCGCGGCTGGGGATACCCGAAATTTGGTGCTACGACCAAGGCCAACTGATGGTCTACTGTTTGCAATCTGGAGCCTATCAATCGGTGGCCCAAAGTCTGGTTTTTCCGATGCTTAAGGTACAGGAATTGCCCCGCCTAATTGAAGCCCACCGCACCCAAGGACGGTTAGCCCTCCGCCGAGCGGTGAGAGCCTGGGTGAGGGAGCAGATTCAATAGGAAAATAGCGATTATTCGACAGAAAGAACCCCGGTTTCCTGAAGAAACTGGGGTTTTAGTGCGAAGTATCCGACTATAGCGGTTCTCGATAGAGTGAGATACACCGTTGCTGGGTTCTAGATCCCCCCAGTACCTATCGGTCTAAGTTTTACTCTATACCCCCCTTATCAAGGGGGGCAGGGGGGATCCTCACAATGTACTTCACCCAAGTGACATCCGCTCTAACTATTCCGAGAATAGTCCCTTGTTAGGCAATTTCCAATCAAAGACACTGCATTTGACGGCGACACACTGTTGTTTCCAACTATTCCGAAATTAGCCCTTCGGTAGGGAAGGGAGCACGGGTCAGAACACTCGTTTTTCAGTGCTTTGGTTTCCAACCATTCCGAAATTAGCCCTTCGGTAGGGGAGGCTGAACAGGTCAAAGCTAACACCGCTCAACAAGTTGAGTTTCCAACTATTCCGAAATTAGCCCTTCGGTAGGGGTCAGCGGACGCCAAATCTATGACAGTATTTTTGAGGTAATCAAGTTGTTTCCAACTATTCCGAAATTAGCCCTTCGGTAGGGGCGCTTCAGCTGGTTGGAACCATCTCCACCCTGTCATGTTTCCAACTATTCCGAAATTAGCCCTTCGGTAGGGGTTGACATCAATCTTGGTGGTCTCTTTGCGTTTTCTAACAAGTTTCCAACTATTCCGAAATTAGCCCTTCGGTAGGGTTTGCACCGATGATGACGTTGATGTCGATGTGGAAGGCGCGGTTTCCAACTATTCCGAAATTAGCCCTTCGGTAGGGGAGGAAGTAGAAGAGTGGTATGATACAAGGCTGGAAACCCCTTTATGTTTCCAACTATTCCGAAATTAGCCCTTCGGTAGGGCACCAAGCGCGGGCTGACGAGTTCTTTGACGATTAAGTATTGTTTCCAACTATTCCGAAATTAGCCCTTCGGTAGGGAATGGAGAAGAAGTTGCAATCGCGATTTTTTACGGGCAAGAAGAAGTTTCCAACTATTCCGAAATTAGCCCTTCGGTAGGGTGATCCCAGGTTGGGGCGCACCGCAGTGCGCCCTTACAGAGTCGTTTTCCTCCAACTATTCCGAAATTAGCCCTTCGGTAGGGTTTTTGAGGTTCGACCAGTTTTTGGATCTTAGAATCATCGATACGTTTCCAACTATTCCGAAATTAGCCCTTCGGCAGGGAGCAATCCTGCCCCTAGCGGCAAATGACTGTGCAGTGTTTCCATTTCCAACTATTCCGAAATTAGCCCTTCGGTAGGGCTT
Source organism: uncultured bacterium (assembly GCA_964635665.1). GTDB lineage: Bacteria > Cyanobacteriota > Cyanobacteriia > Phormidesmidales > Phormidesmidaceae > Nodosilinea. The sequence goes on from CAZWNR010000299.1 coordinate 3,020, forward strand.
CAACAACAATCCCTCTTCGATGGCAAGTGTTCAAGGTGGGTTTCCAACTATTCCAAAATTAGCCCTTCGGTAGGGTGCGTTCGCTTCTGAAATGAAGGAACTATTCAAGGATATCAACGCGTTTCCAACTATTCCGAAATTAGCTCTTCGGTAGGGCGGCAACGGCATCAACTGGGTAAAGTGGACGCTGATTGGTGGTGGGTCTCCAACTATTCCGAAATTAGCCCTTCGGTAGGGTGCCCGTCAACAAACTTTTGCCATCCAATCGGCAGACATCAAGTTTCCAACTATTCCGAAATTAGCTCTTCGGTAGGGGCAGAGTTCAGCCAATATGGCTTCGCAAGCGTCACCCGTTTCCAACTATTCCGAAATTAGCTCTTCGGTTGGGCAATACTGTTGCTTGGACTATGTTCACCAAAGAAGATTACCTGTTTCCAACTATTCCGAAATTAGCCCTTCGGCAGGGCATGGAGAAGAAGTACCATTGCTTGTAAACCACATTAACTAGTCGTTTCCAACTATTCCGAAATTAGCCCTTCGGTAGGGAAGGTTGAACTTGCTAAAATGAAAGAGACAATTGTGTTTGACGGGTTTCCAACTATTCCGAAATCAGCCCTTCGGTAGGAAAGTTACGGTCAATGGTGGAAAACTAGGGCAAAGGATCTCCACCACACTCTAGCCTACCTAAACCGAGATGCTGTCCCTAGGAATCTGCCAAACATTAAGCCCCCGTGATACGGCGTAGCAAACCGCAGTAAAACGTTATGGTTCGCAGGACAGGGCGAAGAAATCCTTAAATCTGAACCGCAATCATTGCCCTTGCCCGTAGCCTTGGCCTTAACGCTCCGCCGTTCCGACACCTAGGCCATGCCCTCGCCTGTCTATACCGCTATCACCTTTGCCCCCGTTCAGGGCTTCATCGAAAAATCGCGCAAACTGCGAGACCTCTACGGTAGTTCGCTGATTTTGTCTCACCTAGCCTCTCAACTCTGCAATGCCGCGAGGGCCACCCTAGCCAGCCCTAATGCCCAATGGCCAGAGGATCCCGTCATTTCCCCAGCCCACATTAACGTGACCCAAGGCACCCCCAACCAAATCCTGATCCGGGGCGAATTTTCTGAGCCTGTCGCTGCCCAAGCCTTCAAAACCGCCTGGCGCGACCTGTGCAACACCTGCCGAGAGTGGATCGAAACCCAGGTTAGCACCCAACCCAACGGCCAACCCTGGGCCTACCACTGGGCACGGCCTTGGCAAGAATGGGTTAACCATGCCTGGGAATTTTTCCATGCCACTGGCCCCAGCCCAGAACAGGCCAAACAAACCTTGATGGCCAAAAAACAAGCCCGCGCCTGGACGGGGGTGAACTGGGTGGGCGAAAGTTCTACCCTGTCGGGGCTAGATTCGCGGGCGTGGCCCTTACTGGGGCGGCACTCTCCCCACCAACGCCCCAAGGCCGAAGAAGAGGCCGAAGTCACCACCTTTTACCAACAGCTTAGCGAGGCCATCGGCGCAACCGGAGAAGCCATCATCACCCCCAGGGAACAGCTCAGCATTCCCGAACTGGTGAAACGGCTGGTGACGGTGGATGCCGTGGTGGGCCACAACCCAGAACTGGGCACCCTAATGAGCTTTAAAGACCTCAACCGCTGGCACGATCCAGAAGTAGACGACCTGCCCGACGAAGCCCAGCGCCGTCCCGAAGACTCCCAACCGGGACGCTGGACAGGCTGGTTTCAGGGCGATGGGGATCGCGTCGGCGACCATTTGCGGGGACAATCCCCCGATACCCTCCACGACTTTAGCCATCAACTACGGCGGTGGGGTCGCCAGTTGCCCCGTCAGCTGCCCAAAGCCACCACCCAGCGCCGCACCCTAGATCGCGATGGGCGGATCATCTATGCAGGCGGCGACGACTTTCTGGGCGTCCTCTATCGCAATGAACCCGACCCACCCTTGGCCCCCGCCGAAGCCGTGGCTTGGCTGTCGCAGTTTCGTTCCCACATTTGGAATTTGCACCAGCAGCCGATTACCGTCAGCGTGGGCTTTGTGTGGGCGGCCCCCAACGTGCCCCAGCGAGACGTGTTGCAGCACTGCCGCGAAGCCCAGGACTCAGCCAAGCAGCACGGACGAGATCGCATTGCCTTTCGCATTCTGTTTAACGGTGGCAACTGGCTAGAGTGGGTCTGTCCTTGGTGGTTGCTAGAGGCGGGGTTGCTGGAGTCTTACCGAGATCGCAACGGGGTGCAGGGAACGGCTAACGCTCCCAACTGGACACATCTCTATAACGATGTCGCTACCCTAGAGGCCCGCCACGGCTTTGATGCCAAGGGCGATGTGGCCCTGGCCCTGCTGACGATCTACTTTGGGGAAGACCTCTGTACCCTCATCCGTCAGCACCGTTGGGATACCCCAGACCGCACCGGAATTTTGGGCCACTCCGCCCCAGAGGCCATCTCCATCACCGCCTGGGTGATCTCCCTCGCCAAGGTCGGATTCCATCTGCATCGCCGTGGGGTCAACCGGGACTACATCGCTACCCCCATGGCCGCCTAGGGATCACTGACTATCCATGACCTCAACCTTCACCCATCTGATCGCCCTCGAACCCCTGGGCCTGCTCTACGGCAG
>CAZWNR010000300.1:0-5632 GCA_964635665.1 uncultured bacterium
ATGGCAATTAAGCAATCCCTTTGGAAGCGTCCCCTGTTGGTGGGGGGGATCGGGTTATCGGCATCCCTGTGGCTGTTGGAGGCGACCCACTTTGGTTTGTTGGATGGTTCGACGTGGCTGAGTGCCGTGGCCCTGGGGTCGGGGGTATGGTGGTGGCGACGGCGACGGCCCTGGGTGCCCTCGGCTCCTCGGCCCGTGGCGGCTCCGGTGGTGAATCGGGCTAGGGTGGAGGCCCAACTGGCGGAGGTGCAAGATCTGATTCAAACCCTAGAGAAGGAAGTGGCCCTGCTCCCCGCCGCCGCATCCGCCTTGGTGAACCGTCCCCAGACGAGGATTGACGCCTACGAAGCCCATTGTCAGGCTTTAGCCACGGCCCTAGACCGTACCCGCCTGCGGGGTCTGGTGGTGGGAGAACGGCGCAGCGGCAAAAGTACGTTGATGCGACATCTGAAGACCCTGACCACCCCGGAACCCCAGACTGAGGCGGGCGTTGAAGCAGGATCGATCATCTGGACGGAGGGCCTGCCCGCGAACGTTGCCCTGGCCTCAGCAGAAACGACCGTAGGCCCAACGGCGAAGGCCCCATCCCCGACGGTATCGCCTGCCCTGGAGCCGCTCCACGGATCTACGGCCTCTCTAACCGTTGAGGATCAAGTCCAGGCGTCTGATACATCCGGGTTGTCTAGCCTATCCGAATCGTCCAAGCCATCCGGGTCATCCAAGCTAGCCGAACCCACTGATCCCTTCAATTCAATCAGTCAATTACTGGCCTTAGACCCATCCCATCCAGCCCAGGCCGATCTGGTGCTGTGGGTTACCGAGGGCGACCTGACGGCCTCTGCCCTAGCCCAGCTTCGACAGCACCAGATCGCGGGCCAAGGGGTGATTTTGGCCTTCAACAAAACCGACCACTACACCCCCGCCGACCGCCACACGGTGTTAACGCAGCTTCAGCGACAGGGGGAGAGCCTGCCTGGTTCGGTGGCGGTGGTGGCGGTGGCGGCGGATCCTCGGCCCATCACCGTGCGGCGGCACCAGGCCGATGGCACTGTGGAGGAATCGCAAGAAGCGGTGCCGCCCCATCTCGCGGACTTAGAGTCTGCCCTGGCTGAGGTGATGCAGCAAGGGCCTACCCTGGTGGCCGCAACCACCCTGCGCCAGGCCGAAGCCCTGCGCCAGCGCATCCAGCAAGACCTCAACCAGGTGCGACGCCAGCGGGCCATGCCGTTGATCGATCAATTGCAGTGGGTAGCGGCGGCGGCGGCCTTTGCTAACCCCGTTCCCACCTTGGACGTGCTGGCCACGGTGGCCATCAACGGCCAGTTAATTATGGATCTGGGCAAAATCTACGGCTTCACCCTCTCCCTAGAGGATGCCAAGGCGGCGGCGGCCACCCTGGCGGAACTGACGGTAAAGCTGGGACTGGTGGAGGTCTCGACCCAGGTGCTCACGGCGGTGCTAAAAGGCCACTTTGCCACCTACCTGGCCGGGGGCACGGTGCAGGGCCTCAGTGCCGCCTACCTCACCCGCATGGCCGGACTCAGTTTGATCGACTACTTCGAGCAAGCCGCCCTGGCGGGTCTGCCCACCCAAGCCCTCTCCTGGGAGGCCATTGCCCAGCGGCTTTCCACGGTGATCCAGCAAAATCGCCAGGTCACGCTGCTGCAAAACCTGGTAAAACAGGGCATCGGCATCCTCAAACCCGCCCAAAGTTCGGCCCAAAATTCAGTCTCAAGTCCGGCCCTGCTTACCGCCGAGACCCAGGTTCCGATCACCCTCACGATCCCAGAAGCCCTCACCGTCCCAGAAGCTCCGCCCCACCCTTGATCCCTTGGACAGGCTCATAGTGGTGTGACTCTACCTAATCCCCAATTTCCAATCCCTTATTCCTAATCCCCCATTTCCCCGTGCCTCCTAGCCTGATTCACCAAACCAATGAACTGCTCCGTCAAGCGGCGGCGCGCTATGCCACGGCCCTGCCCCTGGCGGCGGAGGGCGCGGCAGCAGCGGCGATGAAAACCGGGCTAGACCAGTTACAAACCCTGCAAACCCAGGTGGCGGGTCGGCGGCTGACGGTGGCGGTGTTTGGTCTGGTGAGTCGGGGCAAGTCAGCGGTGATCAATGCCCTGGTGGGTAAGGCCGTGTTAGAAACGGGGCCGCTCCACGGGGTGACTCGCTGGCCTCGGTCGGTGTATTGGCAGCCGGAGGGCCTCCCCGGCTGTGAGGATGACCCTTGGCAAGTGGAACTGATCGACACCCCTGGTCTAGATGAGGTGGGGGGTGATGAACGGGCGGCCATGGCCCAGACGGTGGCCCAGCAGGCGGATCTGATTTTGTTTGTGGTGGCGGGGGAGGTGACGATCCGTGAATACCAAGCCCTAGGGGAACTGTATCGCCAGCGCAAGCCCCTGCTGCTGGTGTTCAACAAAATGGATCTGTATCCCGATGTGGATCGTCAGAGCATCTACGACAGCCTCAATGATCTGCGCCGCACCCTGGTCACTAACGTTGGGGAATCACCGCCGCTCACGGTGGATGAGGTGGTGATGGTGGCGGCTAGCCCTGCCCCGATGCGGGTGCGTACCGAGTGGCCCGATGGCCGTAGCCGTGAGGATTGGGAAGCCCCCGCCCCCCAAATTGATCCGCTGCGGCAGGCCCTCGTCGCGCTGATTCGGCAGGACGGAGAAACCCTGGTGACCCTGAATACCCTGCGTCGGGCGCGGGCCCTGGAGGCCGACTTGGTCAGCCAAGTGGCTCAAATCCATGGGGAACAGGCCGATGCGATTATCTGGCGCTTTGCCAAGTACAAGGCCGTCGCCGTGGCCCTCAACCCAATCCTAGGGCTGGATGTGGTGGGTGGAGTCCTCAGCGATTTGGTGATGATTCGTACCCTGGCAAGGCTCTATGGCTTTCCCATCACCAACCACGATGCCGGGCGGCTGTGGAAGGCCATCCTCAAAAGTTCTGGGGTGCTGCTGCTGAGCGAACTGGGCAGCGGCCTGCTGGGGGCGGGTAAAACCACAGCGGCCCTGCTCAGCCTAGGGGATAGCGCCACGGGAATCACCGCCCTAGCCGGAGCCATCACCGCCCAGGCCAGTGCAGCGGGCTATGGTAGCTATGCCGTGGGCAAGGCCGCAAAAACCTACCTAGAACGGGGCTGCACCTGGGGACCAGAGGGCATCAGCGCCACCCTCGCCACTATCCTGCAAGAGGCCGAGACATCCCCTGCCCTGGCCCGCCTGCGCCAAGACCTGGCCACCAGTCTCGTGGGAGATAAGGCGACGGAGACGCTGACCTCAGCAGAGGGGGGAGGGATAGACCTCAAGAGCTAATACCCCAAGTGTCAACGGTTACAGTTCTAACCAGATTAATGGATTGAGTATGGCAAGATCTCTCCTACTAGGGTTTGGGTGGGAAGGCCTTCCTCTGCCCTAGGCTGGATGCGGTTTTTGTTCCCTGGGATGTTGCACGACCCTCTTTCCGTGGGTACCCTGTGGGCGAAGACTGACTTTCGTTACACAATGTCATGGCGAATGTCATGACGACACCCACAGCCCATGCTGGCTTTACCCTTCTTCAATACCGTGTCCCAGGACATTCTGGAAGCCCGATCCATTGAGCCATGGGTGGATCCCTGTCCACCCCTAGTGAGTCCCCAAACGTCGATCATGGAGGCCGCCCAGGCCATGGCTGGACAGGCGGCTAGCTGCGTGCTGGTGGTAGATAGGAAGCCAGGGTCACGGATAGGGCTTTATCCCAGCCAAGCGGTGCTTGCCGCCGTGGCCGCTGGCATAGACACCGCGACATCAGTGAAGTTCCAAATGCTAACCTCGGTGCCCACCCTGCGACGGGGGGATTCCCTAGCGGTGGCCCTAGCCCTGATGGCCCAGACCTCGGCCCCCGGCTTACCCATTCTCGATGCCCAAGGTCAGCCCTGTGGATTTCTAGATCGCCAGCGTTTAGCTCAGGCTACCCTGCCTACTGCTCCGCCAGATGCTGAAATATCGGGGCCTCGACCATCGGCTACACCCCCGCCAGAAGAAGTGGGGCTCACCATGATCACCCACATTCACTACCAATTGTTGAGTGTGCATCGGCAAAACCGCCTGCGGGTTTACCAGCGCTGCCTCAAGCTGATGGGAACGACCTGCGGGGCCAGTCGGGTCGCGCTGTTTAAAGTGCACCATCGCGACAGCATCGAGTCTTGGGTGAGTCTGCGGACGGCCTGGGAACAGCCCGGCTTGCCGTCCCTCCTGGGGGAATCGCGGTTTCAAAACATTCCCCATCACACCCTACAACGGTGGCATCACACCCTGGCCAAGGGCAGGGTAATCCACGGGAGTCGGGCGGATTTTCCAGAGGAGGAGCGGGCTTTTTTGGCCACCCTGGAGGCGGAATCGGTGCTGCTGCTGCCTCTGCGTTACCGCAGTCACTACTTTGGCTTTTTATTGCTGACCCGCTGCCCTCACCTAGGGCCATGGGAGGCTAAAACCATTAAGCTGCTGCGCACGGCGGCCATCAGCATCTCCCTCAGCTTTGAGCAAAGCTATATCCAAAAACGCCTGAAGGAAACGGAATCCGCCTTTGCCAGCCTCTTCCACTACATCCCCGACCCCATCGCCATCACCACCTTCCCCGAGGGGCGCTACCTGTCGGTGAACCAGGGCTATGCCCAGTGGCTTGGCTGTAGCGAGGCCGATTTAATCGGGAAGCGTCCCCAGGAGGTGGGGCTATCCCACGACTGTCGGCAGTTTGTACACCTGCGACGCCAACTGTTGAAAACCGGCTGGATTCGGAACGCCGAGATTGACTCCCGCACCCCCGATGGTCAGGTGAAGACGCTGTTGGTATCCTCAGAGCTGACGGAATTTCAGGGCCAAACCTGTCTCCTCTCCATTGGCAAAGACATTACCGAACGCAATCGCACCCAGGCGGCCATTAGCGCTGCCGAGGCCCGCTTTCGGGCGATCTTTGAGCAGGCCAGTGTGGGGATTTGTCATGCCGATTTGGCGGGGCGTTTGGTCGAGGTGAACCCCGGTCTTTGCCAAATGCTGGGCTACAGCCGCGAAGAACTCATGCAAAAAACGTTTCAGGACATCACCTACCCCGATGATCTGGCCCTCGATTTGGCGCAATACCGACAGCTTTTGGCGGGTACCCTAGCCTCCATGACCATCGAGAAGCGCTACATCCATCGGGACGGACAGCCCCTGTGGGTCACGCTGACGGTGTGCCTGGTGCGTGACGATCACGGTAAACCACTCTTTAGTTTGGGCGTTTCCCAGGATATTAATGATCGCAAGGCGGCGGAATTCGCCCTGCGTCGCAGTGAGGAACGCTTTGCCCTGGCCATTCAAGACAGTAAGGTGGGAGTCTGGGACTGGCACCCCGCCGCCGACGAACTCTACGTCAGCCCTAACCTTGCGAGTTTGCTGGGCTGCACGGCCAATCCCTGCACGATGGAACACTGGCTTTCCCACGTTCACCCCGAGGATAGGGCGGCCCTGCGACAGACCTTGGCCCAGCAGCAAACCCAGCCCGGTCAGTTTGAGCACACCTACCGCATGATCAATCACAGCGGGCGGCTACACTGGATTTTGTCGCGGGGGCAGCGCATCCGTGCCGACGAAGG
>CAZWNR010000301.1:0-5624 GCA_964635665.1 uncultured bacterium
CCTGACGGAACGACCGGCCCCCCCGCTGCCTCCCTGCCTGACAGCCCCGATGGCGATGGTGTAGCTCGTGCGCCCTGGCGATGGGGTTGGTTCCTAGCGCTGCCAGCGGGTGGGGCCGCTGCGGGAGGACTCCTCTGGGGATGGCGACGCCTACGCCGTGCCACCCTAAATTCTGACCATCCTCCCCAACCCCCCTCTAGCGAGGTGGCGGATCACCAGGGCGAGATCAGGGATTCGAGGGATCCCGATCCGTTATCCCTCGCTCCGTCGATGGCTTCATCCTATCTGACCGATTTGACAGAACTGGAGACTACGGATTCTCGGGGGAATCTACCAGAACCAGGGGATAGTGTGCAAGAGACCAGGGTTGTGCAGCGGGCAGATATGACCCGCTTACCGACGGTTAATATTGTGGAAACCCTGGTCAAGGAATTAGCCAGCGCCGATACTTCGGTGCGTCAGCGGGCCATTTGGGAACTGGGGCAGCGGGGTAACTCTACCGCTATTCAGCCCTTAGTGAATAGCCTGATAGAGGCCGATTCCCTGGAAAAGAGTTTGATTTTCGCCGCCTTAACCGAGATTGGCCGCCGCAGCCTTCAGCCCATGCAGGGAGCCTTGGCGCTGGGCTTGCAAGACCCTAGCCCGGAGGTGCGAAAGAATGCCATCCGCGATCTGAGCCGCCTCTACGATGCCTTGGGGCAGATGAGTCCGCTGCTGATCCATGCCACCCAGGACCCCGATCCTGAGGTACAGGCCATTGCCCAGTGGGCGCTAGGACAGTTGAATCGTCTTGCCCCGGTTCCCTACCTAGAGGCCTCCGTGGAGCCCTCGTCCCCGGAGGATCGCTGACCTCCCGCTGCTCCCTAGGGCTCCAGTAGGGCTCTAGGCCCAGAACGGTTTCAATAATGGCAACCCCCATGCCACAATTGGCGCAATCCCTTAGGGTAAAGGAGAGGGGGAACGGTGGAGGGGTCATTTCAGCCTAAACCCAATGGGGGGGCAGATCCAGGGCACAATCTAGGGCCATCGCTGACGAGTGGATCGCCCACGCCGCAGCAGTTGCAGAGCATCAAGGCCCAGCTTGATCTGGTGTTGTTGGCTCTAGAGTCCCTGACAGGACTGGGGTCTGAGGCGATGCTGGCGGCGGCGGCTCATCTGGGCCTGTCGGATCTTTTGAGCGACCGGGTTAATCTTTGGCGGCTGCGGCAGGCCAGCCCTTTACGGAAGGGGCAGGGGCGCAAAAAGCTGGATATTGATGAAGCCCGTGCCCTGGTGCTGGTGATTACCCACCTAGCACTGCATCACCAAGCCACGATCCGTCAGGCGGTGGCCCAGTTGGAACAAGCCCTAGACCAAGGCCGACCGCCCCATCGAGTGGCCATCCTTGGCAACTACTTGGATGCCTTTGCCAATGCCTATCAGGAGCGTATGGAAGCCGACCAAACCTCTACCCCCGACGATCTCAATACCCTGGCCCTGAAACTGCTGGTTGATCTACTGTTCTACGGTGCCCAGGGGGGATCCCGCCGCCTCTGGCTAACCCTGCTGGATCGCTCTAAACTCTAGGCGCTTGCCGTCTTCGCGGCCTAGTCTGATGCTTATTTCGGTGACTCCCCTTTCGTGCCCCCGCTGTTGATTACTTAGCCCAACGCGAAAACCATCCTTCAGCCCATGACTTCCGTTGTTTCCCTGTCCTCCTACGAATACGCTGCTGGCCCCTGGGCTCTACGGCTGACGGGGCAGGTCTCGTCCCTGAGCGCTGTGGCGGAACGGGTTGTGTTGCGGCGATCCCGGTTTCAGCTTTGGCTGTGGGATGGGGCTGTGGCGGACGAGACGGATCAGAGGGAGGAGGACACAACCGACAGCGCTGGGGAAGTCAGCCGTACTCATCCGCCTCTGTTTGAGGTTTCTGGCCATGGCCCAGATTTGGCCGATCTAACCCACCTTGTTCAGGGCTATGTGCAGGACTATCTTGAGGGTCAGGAGATGATGCCACGCCGGGGCCTTAGCCAAGGCCAGATGTCCCTCACTCCACAAGGGCTGACCCGCCATCGGTTGACAATAGCGATGGCGGGGCGGTCAACGGAGATGACGATGTCCCTGCTTCAGCTAGCGGATTTAGCGGCGGTGCTGGCCCAGGCTGAGCAGGCGGTAGATCACTGGCCGGAGGAGCTGACCTTGGCCCCTCAGCGGCGGACGTGGCGACGGTTACCCCTGTGGACAGGATCGGTGGCGGCGGTGCTGGTGGCGGCGGTGTTGGGTAGCCAATGGCTGGGGCAGATGCCCCTCTCGGTGGTGCAATCTCCGGCCCCTACGGCGGAGACATTGCCCCCAAGCGAGGCCACCCAAGGGGGCAACGCCGCCCCTGAAGGGACGGATAGAGGGTTGGCAGGAGAAGTCTCCCCTTCAGAAACAGATTCCCTGGCAAGGGAGGACAGTTCCGCTGGATCGGCTTCAGACGCTCCACCTCCCCCCGATTCTGCCGCCCCATCCCCGCTAGCGGCGTCGCCCGCTGGACCATCCCCTGATGCTGCCCTGTCGCCTCCTAGTACGGCCTCCGGCACCTCCGCTGCTCCGGGAGCGCCCAGGTTACCCAGCGCAGATGCTCCCCGTCGCCCTAGTCCCTCCCCCGGAGAAAGCGCGGCTGCGCCGTTTTCCTCTGCTCCAGCGGTAGCCCCGCCCCCTACCCCTGGGTCTGACCTTGCTGACGCTACCTCGACTGCGACTGATCAGCCTTCCCCCGCTGCGGCCTCGGCCCGTGCCGCTGGGCAGGGAGAAAGGGCCGCGCCGGAATCCAGCCCTGAACATGTGGCTCTTACCCTTGCGGATAGTGCGCCTGTAGATTGGCGAGAGGCGCTGAGGGCTGCCTTGCAGGAGGTGTGGCAACCTATTCCTGGTTTGGCGTCGCCCCTGCGTTATCGCCTCAGCCTAGGGCCATCGGGGGAGGTGTTGGCGGTCGAACCCCTTACTTCTCAGGCCCGTCAGTACCTAACCCAGAGTCGATTGCCCCAGGTTGGTGCAGTGTTGCCTAACCTGCAACGGCCCACGTCCATCACCGTGGACATTGAACTGTTGCCCTCTGGCGAGGTCAGCATTTACCCTGATGACCTTGCCCCGCCCTAGGGGTGGATTCTCGTCATCACGGGAATGGCGGTTCATTGAATTGAGGCTGTCTCAGGGATTGATGCTGCCCTTACTAACCTGACGATAGCGATAACAGCCTTGAGCGGTTGGGCGCAGATGACCCTAGCGACGTCCCGCGTACTGGTAGGTGTTGAGGTAGCCCCGCCCCTTGACGAGCACCTGTCCTACGGACTCGAAGTGGTAGAGGTGCTTAACCCGCTCGTAGGTTTCTTCGGTGATTTGGATTTTGCCAGGGTACCCTTGGGACTCCATGCGGCTGGCAATGTTAACGGCATCTCCCCACAGGTCGTAGCTAAATTTTTTGATGCCAATCACCCCGGCTACCACGGCCCCCGTGTTGATGCCAATGCGAAGCTGAAAGTCTTGGCCATCGTTGCGGGCAATGTGATCAGCGGTGGCCTGCATGGCCAGGGCCATCTCCATGACGGCTTCGGCATGGTCGTGACTGGGCAAGGGAAGGCCGCCCACCACCATATAAGCATCGCCAATGGTTTTGATTTTTTCGAGACGGTAGCGATCTGCCAGTCGATCAAATTCCGAAAAAATTTGGTTTAACCAGTTCACCAAATCTAGAGGGCTAGTTTGGGCGGCCAAGGGGGTGAAATTGACGATATCGGCAAACAAAATGGTGACATCGTCGAAGCGCTCTGCCAGGGAACCTTCCAATTGCTTGAGCTTGTCTACGATGGCCTTGGGTAAAATGTTGAGCAAAAGCTGTTCGGATTTTTGCTGCTCTAGGCGCAGGGACTCCTGGGCCTGTTCCCGCTCCCGCATTTCTTGGTGCAGTTGATCGTTTTGGGCCTGGAGCTGTTCGGCTTGGCGACGCAGGGTGCGCTGTAGTTCTGTAAGCAGTTTGTTCGCCCCACCGGAGGATACCGCTCGCTGGGTCTGGCTCTGAAGCCGTCGGTGTAGGGCAGAACTCGTGATCTGTGTGCGTAAACGGGCGACAATTTCCTCTGGCCAGAGGGTGACGTTGATGTAGTCGACCACGCCACTGTTAAAGGCTAACAGGCGAGGGGCAGGCTGTTGATCGGCCCCGATGACCACAATGGGAATGAACCGTGTGCGACTTTCTTGCTTGATCGCTTGGCATAGCCGCCGCTCAGCCTCGGTAAAGTGAGCCGTGGCAATGACCACCACATCGGGCAGTGGAGCCTGGCCCATGGCAAGGCGTGATTCAGGAACTGCGCTATGGCGTAGGGTGAGGGACGCAGCCACCAAACGCTGTATCAGTTCCGGCGAAAGGGCCAGACCGCACTCAGCGATCCATAGTGAACCCGATATACCTTCAGGAAAGGAGTCGGTCATGAAAGTCCCGTGCTTACCGTGGTGGCCTGGGGCATGGCCCCCCTTCCCAGATGAGCACTTCCCTGGGGAAAGGACGGCGGTTGATCTTGCCAGGGTATGACTAGCGAAGGAGGTCTTTGCTTTGTCATTATAGAAACCACCCCCATAAAAACTATCCTTACTCTCCTTGTCCTTCTGCTCTAGCTTACCGAGGCCTAGGGGTTAATCCGGGCAGAGTTGGGTGGTTTCGTGGTAGAAACAACTAGCCATCCCCGATGGGTGAACGATGAAGGCCCCATCTCCTTTAATCACCCGCAAGGTAGGGCTGAACGCCGTGGCCCACCGGGCTAAGGTAGAGGCAGCGTGGACTTAGGGTGGTCGGGAACGGGTGGAGAACATCCGTAGAACCATAGCCCACCCCCATCGGGAGCGACAATACAGCAGGTTGATGGATCGCGCTAACTATCCCGTTGATAATCCTTTCGCAATGCTCAAGGCCCGCTGGTTGCTGGTAGGCTTTTTTGCTATTTCCATGGGCTTAGGATTAGGGATGATCATTTTGGGATCCCTGCGCCTTTTGCCCATCCAAGTGGGCGACCCCATTCTAGCCCCGGTGCTCTATATTTTGGTCTTCACTAGCCTCTGCGGGCTGATTGTAACCCAGCGACGATTCCCGACCCTGCACCTGCAAGACTTAATGGGGCCACCGCCCTGGCATTTGGCCTGGTTGCAGTTGCTGTGGCTGGTGGCGGGGGTCTTTTTATTTTCCGTGGGGGCTTTTCAGGTGTCCTATCTGGGGCTGTCTTGGGTGGCCCCTCACCTGGTGGAAGCCACGCTGCAACAATCGCGGCTGCTTTTGGCTGATCAGTCCGCTAACCCTCGGCTCTACAACGGTCTGATGTTTTTCTCGGTGCTAGTGGTGGCTCCAGTGACCGAGGAGTTTCTTTTCCGGGGCATTTTGTTTCATCGTTGGGCGGTGAAATGGGGTGTTCGCACCGCCATGGTGATGACCTCGGTCCTCTTTGGCCTGCTGCATTCCAACCTGATTGGCCTGTTTGTCTTTGGGGTGGTAATGTCTCTGCTTTACCTCACTACCCGATCGCTCCTTGTACCTATGATCGCCCATGCGCTCAATAATGCCCTGGCCTCGGGCCTAGACTATGCCGCCATCCGAGCCAGCCCCTCCACGCCCA
>CAZWNR010000302.1:0-5600 GCA_964635665.1 uncultured bacterium
CGTGGGGATCAATAATGACTCCCTCACTGTACCCCAATTGATGACACGCCCTAGGGTCTAGAAGGCTATACGTTAGCCATGGCCCCCGTGGCTAGGGCCAGCAAAATCGCGGCCCCAAAGGCCAATCGGTACCACACGAAAACCCAGGCGCTATGCTGTTTCAAAAAGCGAATCAGCCAGAAAATGGCTAGGTAGGAGGATACCACGGCGGCGATTAACCCACCGATCAACGGCACAACCCCGACGTTGCCCAGACCGCTTTCCAGCAGCCCCTTCAGTTCCACGAGTCCGGCTAGGGTGATGGCGGGCACCCCCAGTAGGAAGGAAAACCGGGCAGCGGTGGAGCGTTCTAGCCCCATAAATAGACCTGCGGTGAGGGTAGACCCTGACCGCGACACGCCGGGAATGAGGGCTAGGGCTTGAGCTAGCCCCATCAGCACCCCATCCTTGAGGGTTAACTGCTCAAAGGTACGCTGCCGTTGCCCCACGATCTCCGCCGCCGCCAGCAGCAATGCCATCACAATGGAGACTGTGGCGATGGTGGCACTGCTGCGCAGGGGAGAATTGTCAAAATCGGGCACGAATATTTTGATCATCAACCCGCCTACCACGATGGGCAGGGTGCCGATCAAGATGCCAAGGCCCAGGCGGAAATCCGAGGAATCAAACTTGCGCTTGAGGGTGGCTTTTACCATCCCCACCGTCACCTGCCGGAGGTCGTCCCAGAAATACCAGAGAATAGCCGCAATGCTGCCCAGCTGAATCACAGCGGTGAAGGCCACCCCTGGATCGCCCCAGCCCAGCACCACCGGAATCATCTTGACGTGCGCTGTGCTGCTGATGGGTAGAAATTCCGTGAGCCCCTGCACAATGCCAATCACAATGGCCTGAAACAGGCTCATGGTTTCCATGCCCGCCGAACTTGAGGTCGCTTGAGCGAGTAGACGAGGATCCCCACCTACACCCCCTGCTAATCCGATAAGTATGTCCGGCCCAGCCGTTAACAGCATCATCGTGGCCATTTACCTTTGTCCCATACACTGCGCTGTTGGGCATTGTAAGGGCTAGGGTCAACTATCTGACCTTTTTGGGGCCAGCTTTGTGGTTGCTTTAACCAGGTGCTCAAAAAACGGACGGTGCTACAGGGTCGAGTAAACAAAGCGCTCGAAACTGCCCTGGTTGAGGTTGTTCCAGCTATAGATGCGGTTGCGGAAATCGAGCCAGTCTTGATAGATGGCGGCAAAGTCTGTATCGCTGGTACTAAACTCGTCGTAGATGGCGAAGGTTGCCGTTTGGGCAGCGGCCATAATTTCGTCGCTGAAGGCCCGTAATTGGGTGCCGCCATCCACCAGGCGTTGTAGGGCTTCGTTGTTGCGGGTTTCGTAGCGAGATAGCATCTCTAGATTGGCCTGGAACGCCGCCGTTCTCACCATCTCTTGATAGACCGGGGGGAGTTTGTTCCACTCGTTAAGGTTGATTTGCACCTCTAGGGTGCTGCCCGGTTCCCACCAGCCTGGGTAGTAGTAGTACTGGGCTACCTTATTCAGCCCCAGCTTTTCATCGTCGTAGGGGCCGACCCACTCCGCTGCATCGATAGCCCCCGTTTGCAGGGCCTGAAAAATTTCTCCCCCAGGCAGGGTTTGCACCGTCACCCCTAGCTTGCTCATCACCTGACCCCCTAGGCCCGGAATCCGCATCTTGAGACCCGCCAAATCTGCCAAGGTGTTGATTTCTCGCCGAAACCAGCCTCCCATTTGGGCCCCGGTGTTGCCCGCCGGAAACTGAATCACATTGAACTGGCTGGCGTAGAAGGCTTGGAGCTTGTCTAGCCCGCCGCCCTCGTACAGCCACGCATTTTGCTGCTGGGGGGTGAGGCCAAAGGGAACTGCCGCCCCAAAGCCCATCACCGGGCTACGGCCAATGTAGTAGTAGGAGGCGGTGTGACCACAGGGCACAGCCCCCTGGGAGACCACGTTGAGCACCTCCAGGGGAGGGGCAATTTCTCCGGCGGCGCGGGGGGTAATCGTAAAGCGTCCGCCGCTCATGGCGCTGACCCGATCCGCAAAGGTCTGGGCACCCCCAAAAATGACATCAAGGGCTATCGGCCAACTGGTGGCCATCTGCCACTCAACGCGAGGCAGGTCTTCACCCTCGGTGGTAGTGCCCGTAGATGCCCCCTGGGCACAGGCGGCTAGGCTGGCCGTTGTGGCGGCGGCGGCCCCGTAGCCCGTGGTTTTCATCAGTTGCCGACGCTTCATGGTGTCCTCCTCCGCTCTGCCGGGTGAATGGTATTGCGGCTGATTGTCCTATAAACTGTCAGCCCCCGATCAGCGGGTTAGGAATTGTTGACAGTTTCCGCCATGAGGGACTCCACCACCCGATCTAAGGCCACGGATCGCGAGGCTTTCAACAGAACGCGATCTCCGGGGCGCAGCAGGGTTTTGAGGTGGGCCGTCAGAGAAGCATGATCATCAAAGGCTTGGCAGGAAACTCCTTCGGCTCCGTCCGCCAAAGCTTGCGCTTCGTCGGGGTCGGCTAAGGTGAGCAGATAATCTAGCTTGAGTTGCTGCACCCGTTCCCCGATGCGCCGATGGAGGGGAACGGATTGATCGCCCAGTTCCTTCATGGTGCCTAGCACCGCAATGTGGCGCTGGCCAGGGGTCTCCGCCAGCAGGTGCAGAGCCGCCGTCATGGACTCAAACCCGGCGTTGTAGGTCTCGTCTAATAGAACAATGTCGTTATCCAAAACAAGCTTGTGAGCCCGTCCGCTGGGCAACTCCACGGTTAACCCCCGCTGGAGCACCCGCCAATCTAAATCCAACGCCCGCATGACGGCCACCGCCGCCAGCCAGTTGAGGGCATTGTGGCGTCCGGGCAGCGGCAACGGCAGCGTCACCCCATCTACCTCCAGAGTGCTTCCGTCGAGCAGGGTGCCCCGCACATCCCCTCCCTCTAGGCCAAAGGTGATCATACGCCCCGGCCACACCGTTGCCGCCGTGGCCATCAGCCGTTCATTGTCGTGATTGAGAACGGCAATGCCTTGGGGAGACAGTTCCGCCAGCAGTTCACACTTGGCATTGGCAATCGCCTGCTCTGACCCTAGTCGACCAATGTGGGCCGTTCCTACGTTGGTGATCACCGCCACATCCGGCTGGGCCACCTGGGCCAACAGCGCAATTTCCCCCGGCCCCCGCATCCCCATTTCAATCACGCCAAAGTCGTGGTGGGGCTGAAGCTGAAGCAGCGTCTTAGGAACGCCGATGTCGTTGTTGTAGTTGGCCTGGGTTTTCAGCACCGATCCCTGGGTGCCCAGGGCCGCCGCAATCAGTTCCTTGGTGGTGGTTTTACCGACGGATCCGGTAATCGCGATAATCTTGGCCCGCTGCTGATTACGCCACCACTGCCCCAACCGCTGGTAGGCCGCTAGGGTATCGGACACCGCCACACAGGGCAAATCGGGCCGCTCTTGCCCTTCCTGCACCACCACCGCCACCGCTCCTCGGGCCACCGCCGCCTCGATAAAATCGTGGCCATCGAAACGCTCGCCCACCAGGGCCACAAACAGCGCCCCTTCCCGTAGATCACGGGTATCCGTAGTAATACTAGATACCCAGGTGCCTTGGGTGGAAATCGGCAAGCTATCTTGGGAGGCTTGTAAGATTTTTGTCAAATTGCCTACTGAAACCAGACGAGTCATTCCGGATCCTAAAGGACGAGGTTAATACGTAGCCAAGGGAAGTCCTTTACAAAAGCTGTAAAGAAAGCTTATTAATTGTAAAGTTATGGCGTCGTTGGTCGTAAACTAATTTCTCCCTGGCTGTAGAAACTCATAGCGTCGATATTCCATGAATGCGCCAGTTTTCAAAGTGTTGAGGCTAGGTCGGGGAGAAGATTTACCCTAGCATCATAGGTCTTCCTAGGGACTCATCATATCTTCGTCATTGAGTGTATTTTTGCGGCCCCAATCGAAAAAATACGCACTAATGTAAGGGATGGGACCCCACTGATCTGGTGTAAAAACTGACGCAGCCGATCTCCCGTATCCGTTTATATAGAGATAAGGGTTTCCCGTACCATCTCGTGCATCTCCAGCCATCTGTCTCGACTCCCCAGTGTGTCTATTCCCTGTCTATTGTTCCACGACCATATGCTCACTTTCATTCCTCTGCGAGCCCGACTAGGGGCGTGACCTGAGGCAAGGGCGGTAAACCAGTGAAAACCATAACCCACAACCATCGTACGACCACCGCCGATGAGGAGTTCCTGTATCACCATCTTTTGAGTTGTGCAGGTAGCGAAGCACCAGATGCACTCATCTGGCGTTTTCAATCGCTCTTTGTCGATGGATTTGGTTATCCTGATCGAGAGGTGCTCCTAGCTCTAGACAATATCTTGTCGTCCCCAGAGATTGAAGAATATTTTCGCTTCATCCTCAACCGCTGCTGTCACATTCTGATTAACCGCTGGCAAACCAATCCCCAACTCCAGCCTGCCATTCTCAACCTGGTTAACCTGTTTGAGGCCGAACCCGCTGCCACCAGCCGAGTATCGGAGCTGTCGCGGTCTCGCTCCATGCGCCGCATTCGGCAGGCTACCAAAGAGTTTCGGGAAACTGAGCAATACTTAGCCCTGCGTCGTCTAGCCCGCATCATTGAGGCCCGCCAAGCAGCTAAGGCCAAACCCGTTGAACCTGCTGTGGTCCCCCTGGGTTCCCTCATTAATCGCTATCCCTATCTCTACGAACATTGCCTGGTCACCGAGGATAGCGACCTGCAACACCAGCAGATTGTCCGCACCATGCAGGCTGAAGCGCAGCATCAACTCGAGGTTGACTTATCTCACTATGTAACCTACCGGATGCGTCAGCGGCAACTCTATCTTCAGGGACAGACGGAAGCCATTAACCGGCTACGGGTGATCCAAAATCCGACGCTGCTCAATGATCGAGAACTGGTGACCTCCCTGAAGCAGTTTGCCCGCCGTCGCGATCCAGGCCAAAGTCTTAGCTATCGGGATACCGCCCAGCGTTTTTTGATGAACCGCCCCCAGGGGGGATCCTTCCGAGACTTCAAAGCCGACCTCTTTGACTACATCACGGCCGATGTCGATCCAGGCTACGGCCAACGCCAGTTTAAGAGTATGCTCCACGACCATCTCTTCAGCACCTATGCCGACAGCGATGGCAAGCCCGTGGACGACTTCCTTCGGGTGCGCACCTGTAGCAACCTGTTTAATTTCCTGGTAGTAGATCCAAGTGTTGGCAAACAGCATTATGTCTTCGTTGACCTCATTAATAATCTCGGCCCCATCAATACGACGGGGCTGCTGCTGCGCATTCTGCTGATTTGTCAGAAGGTGAAGCCTTTTCTGGATCGTCGGTTCTCCATCCTCTTCAACCACTACGAGACCGCCTCTAGCGACGCCGTGGATTGGCTGGTCAAGGTGCTGGAGAACGTCAACATTGCCCTCAGCCTCAATTTCGGCACCCTAGATTTGTCCCACGTAGGGACACGGTAAGTAGGGGTGTGTATGGTTCGGCCTGGTGTCGTTCGGTTATTGAAGCCCAAGGCACACTACACCCCTACCGTCCTATGGGAGAA
>CAZWNR010000303.1:0-5592 GCA_964635665.1 uncultured bacterium
CCGCCGCCTCGGTGCTTGACAGCCACATCCCATCCTTACGAATGTAGACGGGCAATAGGCGATATTTCTCGTCATTGTCCCCACTGCTCAGCCCCCGCGCAATGGCCTGGGCCGACCGAATCGAGACCTCGTGCTCCCCAGAACAACCGCCAAACACGAGCCCTACGGTAATTGCGGTCATGCTTTGCCCTCCCCACGCCAATTGCCAATTAGCGGATAGGGTATCACAGACTGTTGGCCTCCCTACCGAGATCAGCCCGCGTGGCGATCTACCTCACAGGGGGATCCCGGCAAGGATCACTACAACCGAGCCCCTAGAATCACGCTTGGCCCAACGCCCTATCACCACCACAGCCCATGGCCCTTGGTAGGCTAGAAGCATCCTGATTTAGGCGCTTCCATGACCTCCCTGACCGTCACTTCTGCGTTGCCCAGGCCCCTCTGTTCTTGGGCCTGGACGCCTCGACCCCAGCGACGCAGAGGGTTGAATCGGTGCCAGCCTACGGTTCCCGAACAACAGCCCATCTCCCAGATCCAGGCCCAAGCCCAAGCCCGATCCGAATCGGCAGCCCTGTGGGAAGTGATGATGCGTCCCGCCTAGGCCACGACCTTAGGCCACGACCTTAGGCCACGACCTTAGGCCACGACCTGGCGCAAAAAATGCAGCCGCTCATTGAGGCCCATGGTGGCCAACCGCGACCGCAAAAGGTAGGTGTCCGCCTGTTGGTTGGCCCGGCTCACCACCGTTTCCCAGGGCAGTTTGCGCCCCCGGCTAAAGAGACGATGCCAAAAGGCGAGTTTCATATTGGGGTTCAAGACTTGGTAGGCCTGGGCAAAGCGGGTATCGGCATGGCCCAAGATATCTCGGCAAACATGGATCTGCTCCTCTGGGCTCATCTGCTGCACCTGCTGCACCAACTGCTGCACTGCCTGGGAAAACAAGGCCAGAGGAGCCACGCTACCAAAGGCTTGGCCAAGGGTTTCGTAGGCTTGCCACAGGGTCACCAACTGGCAATCCGCTGGAGCCTGACGAAACAGGCGCACGGCATCCTCTTCAGTGGAAACCCGCAGGTCTTGGGAACGAATCTTCGCGACGGTCATGGCAGTGTTCCTCATCGTTATTTGTTATCGGTGGCCTGGCTGGGCTAGGACTCTGGAACGGTGCTTTCTCCCCGGCACTGGCTACGAGCCCAAAAATCTAAAGTTATAAAAAACAGGCTGTTTTATTCCCTGTTTATATTGATCCCTGTATTTTTTCAATCTAGGCGATTTCTTCCAAGTTTCTTCCGATTTGTGGATTACGCTAGACTGGCTCTGACCTAGCTTGCTGATCCAATACCGTGACGAAGCGGTGGGTCTTGCTGAGGATGTATGCTTTGCCGTTGCGCTCCATCGCGCTGATATCGTGTTCCATTCAGGGAGAAGGCTATCGATGTTGAGACGTAAACCGACGCCGCTGTTGACCTATCTCAGTCAAAAGACCGAGTTTGAAGGGGTGCTCCACGCCGAAGGGATGCTGCGGGTAGATGGCATCATCCACGGCACCGTGGATGTGAATGGCGATCTGGAAATCTCCACCTCTGGGCTAGTGGAGGGGCCAGAGGTGCGGGCGAAGAATATTGTGGTGCAGGGTGTCCTCAAGGCCAAGGTATGGGCGGAAGGCAAGCTCACCCTCAGCCGCACCGCCCGCCTGGAGGGGGATGTGGTGGCTGGGGCCCTCGAAATTGAACCCGGAGCCTACTATACGGGCTACATCGAAACCCGCGATGCCAAGTCGCTTCCCCCAGCCCGCGAACTGCCCGAACTCTACGGCACCACTGAGGTTTAAGGCCAGCTATAGGCCTTCCAAGCCCCGTCCTTGCGGTATCACGGCTACTGGAAGGCCCTGGATCGACAGCGGTGGGGCAGATCTAAGGCTCTGAGATCTTTGGGGATCATGGTTGGTGATACCTAGGGCTTACCATGCTCTGTGAACCCATCTGGATCGAGACCGTCCCGATTCAAGCTAGGATGCAAAGCCGACGGTGTTGGGCAAACATGGCCATGAAATTTGTGCTGTACAGCAAACCTGGTTGTCATTTGTGTGAGGGGCTGGAGGAAAAGTTGGACGCTGCCCGCCACCTCAACTTTGAGCTAGAGGTGCGGGACATTACCACCCGCGAGGACTGGTTTCAGCGCTACCAGTACGAAATTCCTGTCCTGTGTCAGGTGCAGGAGGGGGCAACCGGAGGGACGGAAATTCCCCTGCCACGCCTGTCGCCTAGGGCATCCCAGGCCAAGGTGGAGCAATTGATACAGACTTATTTAGGCCAGGGTAAGGCAGAATAGGTCAACTTCCGTGATGTGAGGACTTGCTGACATGAAGCTGCGCCAACTGCTTGAAACCTTGCCCGCAGGCTTGATTGCACCGGGGTTCGAGCTATCCGTTGCCCAGGGGGATGGCGATGTGAAGGGGCTTTGCACCAATTCCCATGCCTGCCAGCCCGGAGATGTGTTTATTGGGATGCCCGGAACGCGGGTGGATGGTGGCGAGTTTTGGCCCAGCGCCATGGAAGCGGGGGCCGTGGCGGCGTTGGTTTCAGCAGAGGCCCTACAAAATCGGCCCGCCGAGGGGAACGTTTGCGTGGTACCGATGACGGATATGGCCCTGGCCTGTGCGGCGGCGGCGGGGACGTTCTATGGGCAACCTGCCCAGCAGATGGGGCTGATTGGCGTAACGGGCACTAACGGCAAAACCACGACGACCCATTTAATCGAACATCTCCTGAAGGCAGCGGAACAACCCACAGCGCTGCTAGGGACGCTCTATAGCCGCTGGCCTGGACATCAGCAAACGGCCCTGTATACGACGCCCTTTGCCGTGGAGCTTCAGGCGGATTTGGCGGCGGCGCGGGATGCGGGCTGTCGCTACGCGGTGCTGGAGGTGAGTTCCCATGCCTTGGCCCAGAAGCGGGTGTGGGGCTGTCCCTTTGAGGTGGCGGTGTTCACCAACCTCACCCAAGACCACCTCGACTACCACCGGGATATGGAGGACTATTTCCAGGCTAAGGCGCTGCTGTTTGGCGAAAACTACCTGACCGGACGGGCAATTGTGAATGCCGATACGCCCTACGGGGAACGGTTGGTGGCCCAGCTTCCTGCCGACCGAGTGTGGACCTACAGCACCCAAAATCCCGATGCGGATCTGTACACTGGGGACCTGACCTATCAAGCCAACGGTGTAACAGGCACCCTCAAAACTCCGGCGGGGACGGTGCCCTTTAGTTCGCCGCTGGTGGGGCAGTTTAACCTAGAAAACCTGCTGGCCTCCGTGGGTGCCGTGCTGCATCTGGGGGTTTCCCTAGAGACCGTTGCGGCGGTGCTGCCCAGCTTTGGCGGCGTGCCAGGGCGGATGGAACAGGTTAAAGTTGCCCCCGATCAAGCCATCAGCGTGATTGTAGATTATGCCCACACCCCGGACAGCCTGAAAAATTCCCTCCAGGCGGCGCGCCCCTTTGTCCCTGGTCGGCTGATCTGTGTCTTCGGCTGTGGTGGCGACCGAGATCGCACCAAGCGTCCCCTGATGGGCCAGATTGCCTACGATTTGGCAGACCTGGTAGTCGTGACCTCAGACAACCCCCGTACCGAAGACCCAGGGCAAATTTTGCAAGACATCGTAGCGGGCATTCCGGCAGAACTGGGGCCAGATTCGGTAATTTGTGATCGCGCCCAGGCGATTCAATCCGCCATTCAGATGGCCCAGCCGGGGGACGGCATTCTCATTGCCGGAAAAGGTCACGAAGATTACCAGATCTTGGGCACCGAAAAGATTCACTTTGATGATCGAGAGCAGGCCCGTCAGTTCCTATCCGAGAAGTATCAATAGTTTGGCTAAAAAGGATTAATAGCTAGCCTGAAGTGGTCATCCATATCTAGGCTGCAAGCCACTTTACTCCATCACCTTTACTCCATGACTATTTGTGAATACAAGGCTGATTCTACGGTTCTATTCTGGGTAAGTGACCTACTCTGATAGGTATTCCCCCTGAGCTGGCGTTGACCAGCGCAATCGCTACCCCCCGATTGTTGGAGCACCATGCAGCCTTTCTCTCTATCCTCAACCTCTCTGCAACACTTGCTGCAAAGCAGTGCCGCCATGCCGGATTGTGTTCAGATCAAGGCCAAGGGTTTGAAAATCCTGTTGAGATCCCTGGCAGAGTTCTTGGAAACCTACCAGATACAGGCCAACCTGTTTGTCAAACTACCAACGGGGATGGCCTGGCAGGAGGACATTCGGCGCTATGGCCAGACCCTGGATGGAAACCATCATATTTTTCAGTTTGTGCGATCCTCATCGGAGGATGTCGATTCAGGCCCTGGGTCGTCGAAGACCAGTCGTGAAAACGTGCGGCTGGCTCTCCCCGACGATCAGCCCTGGCGGGGAGAGTATTTCGTGCTCGTTCAATCCGACACCTTTGCGGTCCTGATGGTGGCCCACCGACTCCAGCGCCTTTCGACCGTGGCTCCAGAGGATGATTCAGACGCGGAGGTGGAGGGGGACCTGCTCCACCGGGCCGAACTCCACCCTCAGGTGTTGGCTAGCGAATCGGCCTCCGCCCATCGTTCGGTCTACCTCTCGGTGTGTGCTTCCATCCATCCCGTTTTGGTGGCAGAGATGCAACGTCTCCTGCGGCCCATGGTTGAGCATTGCGCCCAGGGCCAAGCCCATCCCACGGTGGCGGATTTGCTGCATCACTGGGAACAGTACTGTCCGTCGGTGGATCTCTCCAACCCAGACGGCCTGATCCTGGTGGATCGGTGGCTGTTGTGGCAACTGCGCCTGCAAGAGCACCTGCGCCAAGCCATGGTCACCTACCGACAGCAGGCCCTCGATATGTCTACCCTGTCTTCCCAAAACGAGGTGCTGATCGACACCCTACGGCTGAAGGACGAATTTCTCAACACCGTGGGCCAAGAGTTACGCACGCCCCTCACTACCATCAAAACCGCCCTCACCCTGCTGGATTCGCCCCATCTAAAACCTCCCCAGCGGCAACGCTACATGGAGATGATCAGCCACGAGTGTGATCGCCAGAGTGCTCTCATCAGCGGCGTTTTGAACCTGCTGCAAATTGAGACCAGCGCCAACCAAACCCAGCTCGTTCCGGTTCACCTGGATGAAACCGTGCCTCCGGTGGTGAGTACCTACCAGCCCCTCGCTGAGGAGAAGGGCGTGATGCTGGCCTATACCATCCCTAAGCATCTGCCCAAGGTGGCCTGCCCCGATGCTTGGCTGCGGCAAATTATGATCCATCTGCTGAACAACAGCATCAAATACACCCAGAGCGGTGGCGAGGTGTGGGTCACCGCTCGCTCCGCCGAGGACACGGTGGAACTAGAGATTCGCGACACGGGCATCGGTATTGCCACCACCGACCTGCCTAAGGTCTTCGACTACTTCTATCGGGGGCGCAACCTTCCTAGCGGCAGCAGCGAAGGGGCTGGTCTGGGACTGGCCATCGTACAGCAGTTACTCGTGCTCTGTGGCGGTACCATCGTCGTCAATAGCCAGGTTGATCGGGGTACCACCTTCCTTGTGCATCTGCCCACCTA
>CAZWNR010000304.1:0-5572 GCA_964635665.1 uncultured bacterium
CCACCTCCAGCGGCGGCTTTGGCACCCCATCTAAAAATGGTGAGCGGTAGAAAATATTGAGCACCTGCGCCCGATGGCCATCCAGGGTTTCTGGCAGGGTAGTTTCGCCAGATTGGAGTTGGATGCCTTTATACTTCAGCATCACCTGGGTTGTGCGCGATCCGGCTCCGGGTTCTGCGGCTAGGTTGGGTAACACCAGTTTCAGCTTTTCCCCAGGGGCCAAGGTTTTTTCGGTGCCCGTTCGCAAAAACGAAAAGCAATCTTCGTCGTTAATGCGGTGGTAGCTTACGCTCCAGCCGTCTAGAGATTGAGGCTGGGCAAAGGCTTCTAACACATGGGCCGCGATGGTGCCGGGGCGAAACACAAGCTGGAACTGGTAGTTGGTGGCCGATGGCGGTTGGGTATCCGGAGAAATGAGCACGGTGGTGGCCTGGGTTGTGTTCTCCATCTCCACATGCAGTTCCTGGGATTGTCTGCTGCTGTAGATATATAGAGAAGGCTCGTTGTCGCCGTTGAGCAGCCGCCACTCTAGCCCAGTGGTGGCCTTAAAGGCGGCATGGGCGGTGATATCTCGCTGTATGTGTTGCTTCACCTGATCAGGGCTGAGCGCTTTTGCCCAAATCCGTAAATGGGCTAGTTTGCCCGTCCAGCCCGACTGTGCGGCCCCAATGGTCAGCGGCGCATCGGTTGGCCTTGGGTTATTGGCTTTGGGTGTGATCTGGAAAGCGTCAACTTTTTGCATCGGCTCACCATCGCGTAGGATAAGCACCTCCGGGGGGGGTGCCTTGGGGTTGACCACAATGGCCCAGTGGTATAAGCCGCCCTCAATACCCTCTAGCCGATGGGTGACGAGATTTGCGCCCTGCTCCCATTGCCAAAACAGCGTGTTGCCCTGAGTCCACACCTTGACCGGGCCGCTGAGCAGTATTTTCTCCTCCTCGGTAGAGGGTTGTCCGGTAGAGGGTTCGGCCCAAAATTCGATCGTGAACTGTTGGGTCCCCGTCATGTATTGCTTCAGGCTGTCCAGCCCCAGGGCGGGGTCGATGGGTAATCCGGTGGAGGGGTGATCGGCAGGGGCCAGGGTGAGGTAGCCCCCCGCATCAATTTTGAGACAGTTTCCCAGGCGGTCGAGGGTATCGACGGTGCAGTTGCCCTGGGGGGCAATGGCGATCAAGCTGGTGGCACTGGTGTCTGTCCAGCGGTTTTTGTCCCCCGGCATGGTTTTGTAAAAGGGAAGATCGAGCAGTAGGTGTTGGCTGAGGAAGGGCATGGGTGAACTCCTGGGGGCTAGGGGGCTGTAGGACTAGGGGGCCGTAAGACTAAGGGGGGTTGCTACCGGGCTTGAGCAAGAGCCAGCCCTCTCGAACTTCGGTGCCGGGGTCAAAATTGGGTTCTTCCCCTGGCGACACCAGGGCTAGGGAAAGCTTGGCGAGATCTCGATCCAAGGGTGGTTCGAGGGCGGGATCGTCTAGGGGCTTACGATCTTCTCGGCGGCCCAGATAAAGGCGATCACCCAGTAATGGCAACTTCGTGAGCCAACCCAGGGTAACCAGCCGATCTATCGTAGGAATGCTCCGCTGGGGGTAGGTGGTCTTGAGGTTGTCTAGGGCCACTTGCAGTTCGGCCATGGTGAGGCTGGCAACGGGATCTAGGGTTTGCCATTCCGGGGTGCCGCCTGTCCTGATTCGCTCCTGCCAGCGCCAATGGTGATCGACTAGGGTGGGAATGGGCACCTGGCGACGGTTGGGGTGGGTGACCATCGGCGCAATGGGCAACCACAGTTGCAGGGCTTCTAGGGCGGGTTCCCACAGGGATCGCGGGATATCAATGGCTTTGACGGGCAAAATGCCTGAGGTCAGGTGGGCTTTGCCCCGTGGGTCAAACAGGATCGTGGTGCGTAGGGGTGGGTCGGCCACAGATTGGATAAAGTTGAGACCATCCACCGCGTCGTGGGCATCGTGGGCATTGATGCGGGCATTGAGTCCCGGGACGGTCTCATTGAGTTCCAGCCTCAAGCTAGGGTCGTCGTCACTGGCGGCCTGGGCTACAAAGGTGTTGTCGGTAAAGGTATCTGTTTCCCAACGACTCCCCTGCTTTTCTCGCCAATAGCCCAAGACGCCGTCGTTTCGGCTTTGGTATTGCCCCAACCGCAGCTGAAACTGCACCTGATCGAATTGGTAGCTATCGCGCTGGTGGCGGAAGAGATCGAGGCGAAAGGCTTCCCAATCTTGGCGCACCGCAGGCGCTTGCTGAAGGGCAAGGTCTAGCTCGGCCCCAACCACGGCAATGGGACGGCCCATCAGCAGTGCCAAACTGCCCATGCTGGTGACTCCCTCCGGGTCAATGTTGGCCATGGCATCGTCGAGGGTATTGAGAAATGCGTCCAGAAACCGAGGGGATTTGGTGGCCCATAGATACAGCAACACCCTGGCCAGCCGCCCATTGGCAATGCTGGCCCCTAACTCGCCCAAGTCGCGCTGGTTGGCAGGGTTGTTACTATCGTTGACTGTGTCAAAGTAGGTAGGGCTAACCCGCCGTAGGTGCTGTCGTCCGGCCTCGCAATCGGCATCAGTCAGAGGTGATCGCCCCGGTGCCTGCACCCACTTCAGCGGGTTAAGGACGTTAGGGTTAGCGGTAGAGGATCTATCGGCAACCAGGCTACCGAGGGGGCTACCCTGGCCGTCAAACACCAGCAGGCTATTGTTAATGCGATCTCGCAAGAGCCAGCCACAAATCGGCGATTTGGCCTCGGCTTCAGCCATTTCTTTAGGATGGGTTGGATCTGCCTCCAGCCAGCGAAACTTGACCCGCGCCGGTTGCACCAGCCTTGGCGGCAAAAAAGCCACCCCAGGTCGATTCTGCACCCGATAGGGCGAGGGCACGATCACCCGCTCCCGACAGGGCACTTCGGCCACCTGGCCAAAGTTGTCTACTAACCGTAATTGGTTGAGGACTAGCGCCCCTGTTCGTAGGGGAGAAAATTGATTGGTTGGCTCGGTCGTCCAGGGGGCTTCGTTGCCCATGTGGTTGGCTATTTGCTGGGTAAACTCGCGGTAGTCTGTCAGGCCAATGGGTTCATCGATGGGCAGCCTCAGCCCCAGCTTCCACTGCATCAGTTCGCCATTGAAGCCGCTCAAGGACTGGCTCAAAAAAGCGCGGGGCTGTAGGGCAACGTTGGCGTCATCTCCCGCTGCCTTGGCGTTATCAAACAGCCAGCGGTAGGCCAACAGCGTGCAAAAAATCGGATCAAAAATCGGATCAGCGGCCTCATGCTGGCCGTTGGCGTTCTGGCTATTGGCTCTTGGACGCTGGCGATACCAGTCCACCAAAGCATTGAGCTGCGCTGGGGTTTTCGGTAAAGCTTTTAGAGATACCTGGGCATGGGTGTCAGCCAGGGTTTTGTACCAAGTCGCCAGGGCTTGGATGTCATTTTGGGCGGAGGGGTCACCAGAGTCGAGATTGGCCCACGGCTCAATCAAGCGGCGAAGATGGCTCCGAGCATCGGCATTGGTGGGGCTAGTGGTCAACCCTTGATCGATAAGCCTATCGATGAAACTAGCGAGGTGCTCGCTGCGATTTTGGGAATTATCCTTTAAGGCTTCACCTAGCCCATACAGCCGACTCTGAAGCTGGCGGTTGAGGAAATCTTCGATGCGGTCACGCAATATCAGGTCGGCAGTATCGCCCAGAATGCACCGCCCCGACAGTCGATCCGGGTTGTCTTGCACCTGCAAATCCTGGGTTTGCAAATCGGGATACTGCGACCCCAGTTGGTAGTTGGTGGTGATGACCTTCGGGTGATAGCCAGGGGTTGGGGACGTACCGGTGGCTCCTCGCGTTTTGGAGATGGGGACGGCGGCGGGATATAGATCGATGCCCCAGTCTAAAAAGAGAGGATTCCAGGGCGGTGAACTGATATCTACCTCGCGACAGCCGATGTTATCTACAGGCTTGCTCTCCTCCGGCTTGCTCTCCTTATTGGCCCTTTTCTGCCAGGTATCCCACTTCGCAGCGATAGCTTTCAGCAGCTCATCCCGCGATTGTTTATCGCGAATAGCCTTATCGGCAGAGGTTTTGGTCATGGGGTGGATCTCGCAGAGGAGTAAGCCATCGGTATCGTGGCGACCATCCCGACCGTGGCGATCGCTGCGCTTGACGGCATCCCCCGTTATCAGCACCACTGGGTCGGTCGGTCGCCAAAACCGTATCCCCGGTTCCGCTTTCAACTCATACTGGGTGGGGCCAATGGCTGGTCGGGCTGGGTTCCCTCCCGATGCCGAGACTCGGTCTCAGCGGTATGGCGATTGGCCCGGTTGAGACTCTCCAACTCCTGCTCCAGCCGTTGATGGGCCTCAGTCAGGGCGGCTTCTAGCCGCTGAACAACACCCGCCAAATGCTCGACCCGCCCCAGCGATTGCGTTTGGATATAGGTGACTACGGCATCAATATCGAGGAACTTGCCCTTGCCGCCATTGGGGGGGCGGTACAGGTTGCGCATGTAGTTGCACCAGTCGCTATAGAGCTGTCGGCGGGCTTGCCCCAGTTCTTGGCTGTGGTAATCCCACCGGGCTTGTAGGTCATTGAGTTGGCGCAGGGCTAACGGCAGGGGGCTAGGCAATGCCTTATCCTCCGGTGGGGTGGTCTTCACTACCCAGCGCGTTCCCCCAGCAATGGCATCAAAGGATTTTTCGTGGCGATAGCGTCGCAGCCGCAGCCCCAAATCCTGCTCCTCCGTGGCCAATTGTTCGGACACATAGAGCGCCTCTAGCTGTTCCTCAATATTGGCGGCTAGGCTGGGCTGTCCTAATTCCTCCGCTACTTCCTGCGCCACCAAAGCCGAGAGCGCCTCGGAGATCGTGTTTCCCAGCGCCAAGCGATAGGGTGACGTGCCTGAGGAAGTCGAACTTGAGGAAGACGTTTTTGAAGAAGTTGCTGAAGTTGCTTTTGAAGAAGTCGTGTCTGAGGCAAGAGCAGTCGAAGGTACAACCGGGGCGACAGGGCTGTTGTGGATTTCAAGGCTGGCGTAGCACACAAGAACCTGGGGATCTTCACCTTCTTCAATCCACCATTGGTGTCTGTGGTCTACCTTCCCTTTCCTCCCATCAACCGCTTCCCAGGTTAGGGGGGGCTGAAGATGGTGCGAACTATACCAACCCATTAGGTCATAGTGGACCGTCTGCCAGTTCTCAGGTAGCTCGCGATCATGACAGCCAAAGACGGTGGCGCAGTTGGGGTAGTAGGCGGCAAAGGAAGATTCTCCGTGGCCAAGGACGGTCAGATCCGGCCAGTACTCAGCCTCGGCAGCCTCAGGGGGGATGCTTTCCCCGACCTCTAGGGGCTGCTGACGCCCCAAGAAACGATAGGGACGGTAGGTTTTTGTCTCTATAGAACTAGTATTCTTACTTGAAGACTTGGGCCAAAAAATATTGACTGCTGGAGCTCCATGACCGTTATCGGGCCACAGATAGTTACTTTCAATGATCCAATTTTTTTCATCAATGCCGTCGGTTCTCCGCCGCCGAATGAGCCAACGATTGGGCACCCGAGGCATGTTCAATTGGCGGCGGAGAAC
>CAZWNR010000305.1:0-5570 GCA_964635665.1 uncultured bacterium
TAGCCATAGGTCTTTTGAATGTTGCCCACTGTGCCTTTATTGTAGGAAATATTGTAGGCAATCAGGACAGAGGTGTCAGGCTGGTTGGGGAGTGTGAAGCGATAGGGTGATGAGCTGACGGGCCACATCGAACCCCTGGCGTAGGCGGTCGGTGTTTTGGTAGAGTTTGCCCATCAGCATGGCTCCTTCTAGGACGGTCATAATTTGGCCTGCGAGAATTTGTGGATCAACACTCGGTTTGAGGTGTCCCTGATCCTGCGCCTGGATTAACCGTTCGGCAATGGCCCCTTCCCACTGGCTGAAAATTTGAACGAGGTGTTCCCGAAAGCTCGGATCCTGTTCAGCTAAATCAACAATTAAATTGCCCAACAAACATCCACCACAAAAAGGTTCTTTATGTTGTTTTTTCTCTAGGAAATCTATAATCCAGAGCAGTTGCTCAATGGGGCAATCACTCTGTTGCTGGGAAGGCTCCAGGATATTCGTTTTTAACTTTTCCCACTCAAAATCAATGAGGGCGTGGCCTAGCTCTTGTTTGGAGGAAAAGTAATTATAAAAACTGCCCGATGATGCGCCACTGAGGTCAAATAGTTTGCTCAGCCCAGTGGCTGTCAACCCATTGCGATGAACGGTATTAATCACCGATTCCAGAATATCTTCGCGCGTACGCTTGAGGTTTACCATAATTCACCCGATACAAGGTCGGTTTCGTTTAACGATATCCTATAGCGGATTTCACTTGGGTGAAGTACATGGCAATGATCCCCCCTTCCCCCCTTGATAAGGGGGGTACAGAGTGAAGCTGAGATGGCTAGGGACTGGGGGATCTAGAACCTAGCAATGGTGTATCTCACTCTATTGAGAACCGCTATAAATTCAACAACACTCTGAGGATCCTCCTAAATCCCCCTTGCCAAGGGAGACCTTAACTCCAGTTCCCCCCTTGGCAAGGGAGGCTAGGGGGATCAATCCCCGCCAGATGAGCGTCACCAATTCACGACGAACGCTCGAAGGTGACAAGGGCAGAACAGGCTCCACATTTGGCACAGCCTGCATTGATGGTGTCTGAGGTCATTCCGGCGGCTTGTAGCAGGGTTCCCACCCGTTGATAGAGGGTAAACATGAAGTCGGCACCGGGGGCGGGGTGGTGGGCTAGGGGCGTTTCGGTGATGGGCACGAAGGGCACCACAAAGGGATAAACCCCCAGGCGAATCAGGCGTTCGCTGGTGTTCACCAGAGTTTCCAGGCTGTCTCCCAATCCCGCCAACAGATAGGTGCTTACCTGGCCCCAGCCGAAGACTTCTACAGCGGCCTCAAAGGCTTCAAAGTAGTAGGATACGGCCACCTCGGCCTTACCGGGCATGATCCGCGCCCGCACGGATTCCTCCACCGCCTCTAGGTGCATCCCTAGGCTGTCGATGCCTGCGTCCTTCATGCGGCGGAACCAGGCAAAGTCGTCGGGGGGTTCGCACTGGGCCTGGATGGGCAGAGGCACTCGGGCTTTGATGGCATGGGCGCACTCGCTCAGGTAGGCGGCCCCGCGATCCCTAGAGTTGGGAGTTCCGGTGGTCATAATCATGTGCGTCACCCCATCTAGGCGTACGGCGGCTTCGGCCACTTCCGCCAGTTGGTCGGGGGTTTTGCGGGCAATGGTGCGGTCGCCTGCCAGAGACTTTTCGATGGCGCAAAACTGGCAGGCGGTGGCCTCATCCCGGTAGCGCATACAGGTTTGCTGAACAGTGGTGGCCAGCACATCGTGGCTGTGGAGCAGGGCGATTTTCCAGTAGGGGATGCCATCGGCGGTGGAAAGGCCGTAGAACTGGGGCGTTTTGGGAAAGGAAATCGACCCGATGGGCTGACGATCGTGGGTCAGATTTCCCTGATCTGGCCCGCAGGGTTCCACCGCATAGGGCGACTGGCTAGCCGTATCGGTGTAGATCGGCACCATAATCGTACGGCCATCAATGGTAACGGCCTTGTGATCCGATGGCCCTGCGCCGCCCTTCCGTCCGGCCACACCGGGGGTAGTGTCGGGTAATTTTAGGCCACGGGTTTGCAGTTCTGTCATTAACCGTTGGGGTTCCATGGGTATCACAAAAAATGAATAAAACGATCCTGAAATATAGCGGGTTTCACTTGAATGGGGTGCACCGTGAAGATCCCCCATCCCCCCTTAATAAGGGGGGTGTCAGGTAAATCTACAACCCCTAGAATCTAGGGGGATCTGAAGCCTAAAACTTGTACCTCACTAAACCGAGAACCGCTATAGCTGACCTAATACCGAAAAATGCTGATATTTCGTAGGTTGCGTGGCCCGTTAGCAGCACCCAACAAAATCCTTCTTCTCGCGGGTGTTGGGTTCCGCTTCGCTGCACCCAACCCACCTTGGCTAAGGCTCAGGGAAAATAGATTCCGGCAGCGGCAACGGCACTATTGGCGCGGCGGCTTCTGAAGAATGATGTTCGAAAGAATTGGGCGCAGCGAAATCAGGCGATTGGGCCATGGGCTGCATTACCGACCAGGCTTTTTGATTCACCTGAAGCTGAAGCAAGTCGGGGCGGGCATAGTGGCCGACGGAATCCATCATGCGCTTGCGTACCCAAATGTCACGCAGGTCTAAATCTGCAATTACTAAGCCTTCACCCTCGGTTAATGGCGTACCCATAATTTCGCCTTTGGGATTAATAATGGCCGTAAAACAGCCGCCGCTCAGCGCTTTGTGATAGGACTCATCGGCGGTAATTTGCTGTTTTTGTTCCGGTGTAAGCCAGCCCGTGGCATTCACCACAAAACAGCCCGATTCTAGGGCATGGTGGCGAATGGTGACTTCCATTTGGTCGGCAAAAATCTGCCCCACCATCGACCCTGGAAATTGACTACAGTGAATTTGCTCCTGCTGGGCCATCAGGCTATAGCGGGCTAGGGGGTTGTAATGTTCCCAACAGGCCAAAGCACCGACTCGGCCCACGGCGGTATCCACGGTGCGTAATCCGGCCCCGTCGCCATTGCCCCACACCATGCGTTCGTGGTAAGTGGGAGAAATTTTTCGTCGCTTTAGCAGCAGGGTGCCATCGGCATCAAAGATGAGCTGAGCATTGTAAATCGAGCCGCCATCTCGCTCGTTAATCCCCAGCACCACCACCATGCTGTAGGAACGCGCTGCCCGACTGACGGCATCCACCACTGGCCCCGGTACCGTCACCGCTTCCTCGTAAAGTTTGAGGTGAGCCGCCGCCATTTTTATCGGCGGTTCAATAAACGAAAAATAGGGGTAATAGGGAATAAAGGTCTCTGGAAAAACAATTAGTTGAACACCCTCTTTTGCCGCAGAGGCGATGGTATCTAGAACTTTTTCTGTTGTACCTTCTCGGCTGAATAGTACGGGACTAATCTGGGCAGCAGCAGCTCGAACCGTTTGGGAATAATCCATGGTTAATCAATACCCTTAGACAGTAACGCGATAGAAAACTAAGCAGATCGGCAGAATTTTATATCGATGAAAGTTGAGAACCAAATTGCCTGACACAAAGCCGAAAATTGTTGATGTCTGGCGGGTTGAGTGGCGCAACGGCAGAACCCAATAAGCCCTAAAGCCCTACCTGACGGACATAACGCCGAAAAGCCTTGATCTCTCGTAGGTTGGTTGGCGCGATAGCAGAACCCAACAAGCCCAAAATCCTCGGCGAGGATTGGGTTCCGCTTCGCTGCACCCAACCTACAAGCGCGTCCAGCCCCGTGCGTAGGGTGCATTCGCGCAGCAATGCACCACCCAGAACCTTTGCTAGAGAAACCAGACCCAACATTTGAGACCTGACTTACCACGACCTTGGAAAAGGTGTCAGGCAATCAGCCTAAAGCCTTGGTGAGTGCTAACAGGGCTTTAATACGTGCGCCTGACGCGCTTCCCGTTTAGCGGGCCTTTGGTTGCCAATTTAAAGCCTTACTGCTCAGAGCCTTACTGCCGAGTCAGCCGTCATCTATGACCAGTATCCAACGGCTAACCAGATTTCACGACCCACTAGACAGCCCATCCAATGTCTAGCCAATCAGCCTGAAGCCGCGATCCTTTTACACCCAAGGTTGTCCTGATATAGGACATTACCTCGCCAATACCGCTAAATTCGTATCTACGGATACAGTTTATCGGGGATGGGTTACCTAGATTTGATTTAGATAGACCTTTCTATTTGCTAAAACCATGTCAGACGTAACGACGACCCTAACGCCCATTTCTGTAGATGGTTTGAAGGAACTGGGGGAAAAGAACCGCGCCAACCCCGCCGACAAGACCCTGAAGGTGAAAACCGTCTGCGAAGGCAAGTTTCGCAGCCTCAACTACGCCCGCGACCTAGACGCCTTTGTGGTTGACGAACCCCCCGGTCTGCTGGGCGACAACACCGCCCCCAACCCCTCGGAAATTGTGCTAGGGGCCTTTGGATCCTGTCTGGCGGTGGGTTTGCAGGCCAATGCGGCGGCGCGGGGCATCACCCTCACCAAGCTGGAGATTTCCCTAGAGGGCGACATCAACATCACTAGCACCTGGGGCACCGGGGAATTGGCCAAGCCCCAGATTGGCTTCACCGATGTGCGCGTCAAGGTGGACATCGACGGCGATGCCCCCAAGGAAGTGCTGGCGGAAATGGTGGCCCACGCCAACGAGTGGTCTCCTGTTTCGGCCACCCTGCGCAACCCCATGCCCGTTTCCGTGGAAATGGCCTAAGCCCAGAGGGCTGGCTATGCTGAAACAGGAGCGGTGGCCTGACCAGCGTCGTTCCCTTGGCATCGCTAGCCCCATCGCCTACCGCTTAAAACCGAAATCCTTGGTGCCTTTGTGTGTGGCCAGATCCTTCTCTCCCTGCCCAAACTGTGTGCTGGGAGTCTGATTTTTCTAGACTGCTCAGCTCAGAATACGTCACGATAACCTCAGGCCAACATCACCCTTTCGACTAATGCAAACACTTCAAACCGCACCTTTAAAAAATGCCTCGCTGACCCACGAGTCAGCTATCGCTGCCGTTCGGTCGGTGGTGCAGGAAGTCCTAATGCCTAAGGTGCAAGATATTGATCTAAAAGGCGAGTACCCAGCGGAGATTTTGGCTCAATTGGGAGGAGCAGGAGCCTTTGCCCATGCGGTTTCGCCCCAGTTTGGTGGCACGGGGCTAGGGCTGCGGGCTGCCATTCAAGCCATTGAAGAAGTATCCAAAGTCTGTATTTCTACGGGGTTTATGACCTGGTGCCAGGTGGCCTGTACTTGGTATTTGCAAAAAACTGATAATACGGCCCTCGCTTCGACGATGCTGCCGGATATTGTCACCGGACAACAATTAGCGGGCACCGGGCTGTCTAACCCGATGAAGCACTTTGCCGACATCGAAAAAATTGCCCTGACGGCGGTGCCCGTGGAGGGTGGCTTTGAAATTAGCGGCCTGCTGCCCTGGGTGTCTAACTTGGGGCCGGGGCACGAGTTTGGGGTGGCTGCCAAAATTGCCGACAGCGATGAGTATCTCATGGCGGTGGTATCCGATGCTCTAGAGGGCCTGACCCTGCGCTGCAATGCCCACTTTATCGCC
>CAZWNR010000306.1:0-5566 GCA_964635665.1 uncultured bacterium
GTCGCCCTATTCAGCCGGGAGGCTATCCCTACAGCAGCACCTACCCACCCACCACCGCCCAAGACTTAGACGAGGGTTGCCTAGACTAAGGGCTTGGGACAGCCATCGATAACTCCCCATTCGTCCCCCAGGTTGCTACAGTCGTTAGGCGGGTTTTGCGGCGTGGATGGGTAAAAAATACCAGGAGGAGAACACAGGGCGAACTTACAGGCCTGTGCGCCTGCCTTTCCGCAGGCTCTCAACGACAAGCATGGATTATCAGCAGGACAACGGCATGGACGGGTGGCGACAGGGCGATACGTTGGATTTGACTATTACCGATCTCACCAGCAGCGGCGATGGACTGGGGCGCTGGCAAGAGCGGGTGGTATTTGTGCCCGACACGGTGCCAGGGGATGAGGTGCGGGTGCGGCTGGTGCAGGCTAAGCCTACCTTTGCGCGGGGGCAGGTGAAGCAGTTGATTAGTCCCTCGCCGGATCGGGTGCGGGCGGCCTGCATTGTGGCAGATAAGTGCGGCGGCTGTCAGTGGCAGACCGTGAGCTACGAAGCCCAGCTTGCCGCCAAACAGCAGCAGGTGACCGATGCCCTGGTTCGCATTGGCAAGTTTGATGCGCCCAACGTACTGCCAATTTTAGGTACCGAATCGCCCCTGGGCTACCGCAACAAAGCCACCTACCCCCTGGCCCGTTCGCCGGAGGGCAACGTGAAGGCGGGCTATTTTCGCAAGGGTAGCCACAAGCTGGTGAACCTCAACCAGTGCCCGGTGCAGGATGAACGGTTGAACCCCCTGCTGGCGGAGATCAAGCAAGACCTCAAGGAACGGGGCTGGTCGATCTACAACGAAGACCGCCACCAGGGCCGACTGCGCCATTTGGGTCTGCGGGTGGGGCGGCGCACGGGGCAAATGTTGCTCACCCTGGTGTCCACCGCGCCCAATTTGAAGGACATCGAACTCCAGGCCCAGGAATGGATGGAGCGCTACCCCAATCTGGTGGGGGTGTGCGTCAACCTCAACCCCGACAAAACCAATGCCATCTTTGGGGCCGAAACTCTGGTGATCGACGGCGTGCCCTACATCGAAGAGATCTTTGCCGACCTGCGCTTCCGCATCCACGCCACCACCTTTTTCCAGGTCAACACCGAACAGGCGGAAGGCATCCTTCAGGTCATTTTGGACGAACTGAAGCTGACTGGAACCGAAACCATTATTGATGCCTACTGCGGTGTGGGCACCCTGACGCTGCCCCTGGCCAAGGTGGCCAAACGCTGCGTGGGCCTAGAGGTGCAGACCGAGGCCGTCGAACAAGCCCTGGCCAATGCGGGCCTGAACGGCATCGACAATGTGGAATTTCGGGCTGGCGACGTGGGCGAAACCCTGATCACCGCCGCCGAGGGACTAGCCGACCCGCTGGATATCGTGGTGCTGGATCCCCCCCGCAAGGGCTGTGAGCGGGCCGTCCTCGACGCCCTGATCGCCCTTAAGCCCCCTCGCATTGTCTACATGAGCTGCGACCCCGCCACCCTCGCCCGCGATCTCAAAATTCTGCGCGAAGAAGGTGGCTACCGCCTCACCCAGGCCCAACCCGCCGACTTTTTCCCCCAAACCCCCCATGTGGAATGCGTCGCCTTTCTGGTAGCGTAAAAGCCAGACTCCCCTTCCTAAATTCCTTATGAAGCTCAGCACCATCGCCGAACAGATTCGGATTGCCGCCGCCACCAGCCTAGAGACCAACCCCAGCCATGATCCCGATATTGCCGGGGTCGCTGCTGTGGATGAGGCCATTGCCGGCACCCTGAGCTACATCGAAGGGGACAAATTCGCCCAGTTTGTGGCTACCACCGGGGCCAGTGCCCTAATTTTGCCCCAAAACGAAGCCCTCCAAGCCCAGGCCACCGAACGGGGCATCGCCTGGATTAGCACCACCGACCCTCGGCTCGCCTTTGCCCGCGCCATTGCCCTGTTCTACCAGCCCTATCGTCCGGCACCGGGCATCCACTCCACGGCGGTGATCGACCCCACGGCCACCTACGGCGAGAACGTCTCCATCGGGGCCAATGTGGTGATCTCGGCGGGGGTTCACCTGGGCAATGAGGTGTGCATCCATCCCAATGTGGTGATTTACCCAGAGGTGCGGGTGGGGAATCGCACCGTCCTCCACGCCAACTGCACCCTTCAGGAACGCAGCCAAATCGGGGCCGACTGTACCATTCACAGCGGTGCGGTGATTGGGGCCGAGGGCTTTGGCTTTGTGCCCACCGCCGAGGGCTGGGAAAAAATGGAGCAATCGGGCTATGTGGTCATTGAAGACGGCGTTCGCGTCGGCGGCAACACTACCATCGACCGTCCCGCCGTGGGGGTGACTCGCATTGGACGCGGCACCAAACTAGATAACCTGATTCAAATTGCCCACGGCTGCCAGGTCGGCGAAGCCTCGGTGATGGCCTCCCAGGTAGGGCTAGCGGGCGGCGTTAAGGTCGGCAATCGGGTGATTTTAGCCGGACAGGTGGGCGTCGCCAACCAAGCCACCATCGGCGACGGGGCCATCGCCACCGCCAAAG
Organism: uncultured bacterium; assembly: GCA_964635665.1. Classification (GTDB taxonomy): domain Bacteria; phylum Cyanobacteriota; class Cyanobacteriia; order Phormidesmidales; family Phormidesmidaceae; genus Nodosilinea. The sequence continues at coordinate 2,560 of CAZWNR010000306.1, forward strand.
CTGGCATCCACAACGACATCGAACCTGGGGAAATTGTGACGGGCATTCCCGCCCTGCCCCACAAGGTGTTCCTCAAGGCCTCGGCCATCTACCGCCGCCTGCCGGAAATGCACAAATCCCTGCAAAAGCTGCAACGGGCCTGGGAATCCGTCAACCCCAAAGAACCTCAGTAAGCCGAAGCGTAGCCTAGGTGCAGCGAACCGAATACTTAGCCCGTTTCTCCCTGGGATGCGATCCTCGCTGATCTAGGGGAGTAGGGGCGTTGCACGATTGGATGGATAACGGAGGGGAGGGAGTTGGATTGCGTGTCCCTTATTCGAGGTCTATTCAGCAACGCCCTCGCCCTACAGCGGAACTTAGAAAAAAATAAAAAGCCGGGTCAGGCACTATCACTGAGGAGGAGCGAACCCCCACAATGTCCTGAGGCCCTACCCGGTCTTGGCTTTGGAGCACACGCGAGTCTACAGGATGTCTTTATAGTCGGTGATGCTGCCTCATCCGCCAATACATGAAAGTTCTGGAAAGTTCTGGATCTAGTTCTGGACGTTGAAAAAACCTTTGTTTTGAAGGGAAACCATCTCTAAATCAGCCTTTAGATAGATGACTTGCTAGATTCACCGTCAAGAAAGTCATTCAATTCGTCAGGAACTAAATCATTTTTTTGGCGTCCTTATCGCGCATCATGGCCCTTTCGCTGCCCCATAGAGAATAGCCACGGCCAGGGCAAGGGCGGCGCGACGGTTCACTTTCCCCTGAGCAGTTTGGGGCAAAGCCTTGAGAACAATCCAATATTTAGGCCGTTTGTAGGGCACCACCTGGGGGGTAAGCCAATCTACTAATTGGGCCAGGGACACCCTAGGTTCTGTGGCCACTAAGGCACAGACCGCCTGTCCCCAGCGACTATCGGGCATCCCTACTACACAGGCGGCTTGCACTAGGTCGGTGGACAACAGCAATGACTCTAGTTCTTCGGGTTGCACCTTTTCGCCGCCCGTAATCAGCGTGGTGCTGTGGCGACCAAGGAGATGGAGGTAGCCGTTGTCATCGAGGTAGCCGACATCATCGGTTAGGAAGGGGGAGTCGGGAGTCGGGGGTCGGGAGTCGAGAGTGGGGCCGCCTAGGTAGCCTTTGAAGAGGGTGTGGGTGGCGATGGCGATGCGTCCGGGTTGGTTAGGGGGGTGGGGGCAGTTGTGATCATCGAGGACGTGCAGGGTGGCGTGGGGAAGGGCGCGACCGCTGCCAGTCTGTCCCGCAAGAAAATCGGCGGGGTGGAGGGTGGCGACCTGGCTGGCGGTTTCAGTCATGCCGTAGGTGGGGGCTAGGGGTAGGGATAGGCTCCGGGATTGGGACAAGAGGGCAGGCCAGGGGGGCGCACCGCCAAGCAAGATGGCCTGAAATTGTCGTAGCCAGGGCAGGTAGGCATCGCCTGGGTTGAGCAATTCCTGCAATTGAGTGGGCACTAGGGAGAGAAAGCCGGGATGAGCCGCTGACAAGGGCAAAGCCTGACCCTGCCTTAACTCGGCGTAGGGCTGGAGGATGAGTTGGCCATTGGAGACCAGGGTACGTAGGGCTTGCATCAACCCGCTGACGTGGTACAGGGGCAGCACACAGTAGGCGTTCACCACATCAACCTGGAAATGGGCCTGAAACCCCTGAACGGAGGCCATTAGGGTTTCCCAGGTGTGGCGGGCGAATTTGACTTGTCCCCCTGTGCCTCCCGTGGCGATCAGTAACTCTGGATTGCTGGGTTTCGGAGTGACGGTCGGGGGCAGCTTGGCTGCGTACAGATCCCAACCAGGACAAAGGGGCTGAGTGCGGTCGGGCCGAAGCAAATCATCCACCTGCTGCCATTCCCGCTGCCCCCACCGAGGATTGGCTAGGGCCACCGTAAAGCCCGCTCGCCATCCGGCCAAGGTCGCCGCCAAGCATTTTACGGGATCAGCCTCGGCCACTAGGAGGGCCGTCATAGGGGAATCTTGATGGTTAAACCAGGAATTAGAGGGCTGAACGGCTAATTGATGAGAAATATTGTCAATTATGGGCCAGATTGACAATATTTTAGTCCCCAACAGCCAAGGATCGCCCCAGCGACGTTGCAGGGTGTCTTCTAAGCTGGGCAGGCTTAGTAAAGCATCATTTCCTAGTGGATTTGGGATGGCTGAGTTCATAGTGCCCCATGACCGGATAGACGACCCCAAAGCTGATCGGGAGTTAGGGTGTCCCAATCGTCCTCAAACCAGCCCAGGGTACCAAAACCGAAGGCTAGAGAGTTGGGGACTGCTTGGGCATACGCCTGAGCCAAGGTCAGGGACGATTGGCGACCAACGGGGGTTTCAAACACCGAAGAAAAGATAATCGGCAGAGAATGCCGTCGCCAAAGGTGCCGCAGACGATCCGGCCAGCCCGCGATGGCAGGTTTAACCACCCACAGCCCCTTCCAACCCATCCGGTGATGCGCCTCAAGCTGGGCGAGGGTGGCTACGGATTCATCCAGCGCCAGGGGGGTACGGAATTGCTGGGCGAGGTGCTGCATTTCGGCAAACTGATTGGGGGGCAGGGGTTGTTCTAGGCATTCGATTTGGCCCTCGCCCCCAGCCCCTCTTTGCCTTGAGGGAGAGGGAGGCCAGCAATTCTCGTAGGGTGGGCACTGCCCACCATCCCCACTAGAGAGAGAAGGGTCAGAAGCTGTTTCAAAGTCCCTCTCCCCACGGAAGAGGGATTTAGGGTGAGGGCCAATCTGATTTAACTGATCACACAAACCCAAAAGCTGAGTCGCTTCAGCCAACGTAAGGCCACCATTGGCATCGAGTCGCAAACGAGCCTGGGGGGGCAGTTGGGTGATGAGCTCGGCTAGCCAGCGGCATTCTTGAGCGATATCCGTTACGCCGATTTTCCATTTGAAGGTGCGAAACCCCTGTTCCCAAAGCTGAGGCCATGCGGTGAGGGCAGCTTTTCCGGTGGGGAGGAGTCCGCAGAGGGGAAGAGGGGGAGAGGGGGAGCTCGGGGG
>CAZWNR010000307.1:0-5565 GCA_964635665.1 uncultured bacterium
CCCGGCGGGGCCGTGGGGTCGGGCAGCTTTTGGGGCGCGGGCCGAGGGGCCGGCCGCCGGGCCACGGCCACCGTGGGGGGCGGTTCGGGTGGGGGCGGCACGATGGGCTGCATTCGCACGGGCAGGGAGTTTCCCTCCTCCGGGGCGGCACCGTAGGGGTTAGCCAGGTTGAGGTCTGCCATCACCTGACGGGCCGAGGTCGGTCGCTGGGCTGGATCCTTGGCCACCATTTGTTCTAGCACCTGCCGCAGCCGATCCGACACCTCCAGGTGCTCTGGCCAGTCCCAGCGTTTTCGGCGGTCGTCGTAGAGATCCTCCGGCTCTTTGCCCGTTAGCAACACCATGGCGGTAATCCCAAGGGCGTAGAGATCGTCCGATGGGCTGGCTAAGCCTTCGCTGGTCTGCGGTTGGGGACTATAGCCCCCATGGCCCAGGCGGGTGATGGTGCCATCGGCGGAGCGGTAGGGCTGGGCCGCTCCCATCTGGTAGCGCACGTTCACCAGCAGTTGCTTCACACTGCCAAAGTCGATCAGCACCGGGCGACCATCGGCGTTGCGCTGCACTAAATTGTCTGGGGAAATATCGCGATGCACAATGCCCAGCCCATGCAGATATTGCAGCACAGGCAACACCTGGGCCAGCAGCGGCAGCACCTCCGCCTCCGAAAACTGCCCCCCCTGGGCCTGCCGACGGGCCAGCAGATGGCGATAGGTGGGGCCTTCTACGTAGTCCTGCACCAAAAAGAGCTGCCCTTCCTCCCGCAGCAGCTCGCGAAACCGAGGAATTTGGGGATGATCCAACTGATAGAGCAGGCTGGCCTCTCGCTCGAACAGCATCTGGGCCTGGTCTAGGGCTGCTTTGCCCTCCACCTGAGGGTTAAACTCCCGCAGCACGCAGAGCTCTTGGAAGCGGTGGGTGTCCTCCGCTAGGTAGGTGCGGCCAAAACCGCCGCTACTGAGCTGTCGCAAAATGCGATAGCGCCCCCCCAGAAGCCGATCCCCCTGTCCTGCTGCCTCCATGGCCCCTCCCGGTCTAAACGCTCTCCCATCCTATAGAAAATCGCCCCCTAGAGGGCCGAGGGGCAGGCTGTAGGCTAGGTTAGCAGAGCGTAACCTATACGGGTTAAGGCTTGGATGCGTTACGGTCAGGTCTAATCCTAAATCCGACTTGCCGACCCCCGAGATCGGTGTGGGTGAGTAGACCTCGCTCCTACGGTTGGCTGGGTTGAGAATTAGGTTTCTCTGATACAGACCTTTGCCTTTCCCCCTCATCCTCTTCAGAGGATTTCCGCTTTGAGCCTTGGACTTTCAGGCCTGGGCTCCCCGGCCACCAGGGAATTCATTCCCTGGCTTATCGCGAAAGTCTGCTTCAGCAGACTGAATGCGGATTGGGTAGATATTTATGTGTAAGCGGTCGCCCTCCAGAGAGAGAGACAGGGGTTTTGGAGTTGTGCCAGACAACCGACCGCCTTACTTGGTGGTCATGATATGCACACCGTCCCAGTCTTGGGGCGGTGGTTCTACCAGGTAGTGGCGGGCGCGGTTGATGTGGACGGCCACCGCCTTATCATTGGGGCGCATGTCCTTCGCTTGATAGAACAACTCCAGGGCTTCTTTAAAGTTCATGGCAATGTAGGCCGCACGGGCCTGGGCGTAGCGCTCTAGAAAGTCTTCGGTGCCAGGGTCTAGGGGCGTTTCGCGAGGGCCAATCAGCTCATAGAGGTTGACGGGCTGGTTCTTACCCTTCACCTGGGTGCGGTCTAGTTCTCTCACCCAGATCTTGTCGTGGCAGAGGGAGTAGGTGTACTCGCTGATCACGATGTCACAGCCGTATTCCTTGGTGACGCCCTCTAGCCGCGAGCTCAGGTTAACGCCATCGCCGATGACGGTGTACTCCATTTTGCGCTGGGAACCGATGTTACCGGAAACCACCTCGCCAGAGCTAATACCAATGCCAATGCGGATTTCCGGCTGTTTTAGGTGTCGCCGTTCGTGGTTAAAGGCGGCAAGGCGGCGGCGCATATCTAGGGCGCTTTGCACCGCCGACCAGGCGTGGTTGCTGAGGGGTAGGGGCGCGCCAAAGACGGCCATCAGGGCATCGCCGATGAACTTATCCAGGGTGCCCTCAAAGTTAAACACCGCCTCCACCATGGTTTCAAAGTAGGCGTTGAGCATTTCCACCACTTTGTCGGCTTCCAGGTTCTCGGTCAGGGTGGTGTAGCCGCGAATATCCGAGAACAAGACCGTCACGTCCTTGCGTTCGCCCTTCATCAGCACATCGTCGCCCAAGGCCATGACTCGCTCGGCCACACCGGGGGTCATGTAGCGGTAGAGGGTGCTCTTCATCCGTTTTTCCTGGCTGATGTCCTCTAGCACCAGCAGCCCGCCCAGCACCTTGCCTTCGGGGTTGGTGAGGGGGTTCACGGTCAGGTTGACGCTGCGTTCTAGGGATTTCACCTGATCGGCGGTGAGCAGAGGCGCATCGACATCGCCCCAGGGACGGTAGTGGTCGGGCTGAGCCGGATCGGGTAGGGCGAGGTGGAGGGGGCCTTCTCCGGCCTCGTCATTCCCCAGTTGCAGGGCGACGCGCAGGGTTTGTTCGGGCACATAATGTCTGGCTCCGTGGCTGAGGCTGTCTTCAATGCGGAAGCGCATACTTTCGATGGGCATCACCTCCCACACCGGGCGGTTGAGGAGCCGTTCTTGCCATTGATCTCGCCGTTCCCGCAGGTGATCGCCCTCATGGGGACAGCCCAGCAAATCGACAGCGGCGTCGTTGATGGTGACAATACGGCCTTCCAAATCGGTGGAAATGACCGCATCGGAGAGACTTTGCAGAATGTCTTTCTGGTACTGTTTTTCGACGAGGACGCTTTCAAACAGCTTGGCATTTTCTAGGGCAATACCCGCCTGAATGTTGAAGGCCCGCATGAAGGCTTCGTCGGAACTATTAAAGGTACCCTGAACTTTGTTGATTAGCTGGGTGACGGCAATCAGCTTACCCGATGAATTAAACACGGGCATACAAAGAATGTTGCGGGTGACGTAGCCCGTGCGCTTGTCGGGTTCAGGATTAAAGCGGGGATCTTGGTAGGCGTCAGGGATATTCAGCGTCTCGCCCGTACTGGCAACATGGCCCACAATGCCGCTGCCGATGGGGTTGCGCAGATCTAGCATGGTCTTGCCATCCCCCATCTTAACCCGCGACCACAGTTCGCCCTTTTCCTCATCCATAATCCACAGGGTACTGCGGTCGGCCTGCATCAGTTGACGGGCTTCCTCCATCACCGATTGCAGGGTTTTTTCTAAATCCAAGCTCTGTTCTAGGGAGGAAATCGCCTTTAGCAGAGCCGCGACTCCCTTTTGATTACGGGCGGCAACGTAGAAGGAGTTACAGCTTTCTAGAATCACTCCTAGGGATTCGGCAAACTCCTTAAAATGCTGCTCGTCCTCCTCGTTAAAGGGCATTTCATTGAGCTTGTTGAGCAGTTGCACCACCGCTACGATATTGTTAGACTTTTTGCTCAACACCGGCATACAGAGGATGCTGCGGGTGCGGTAGCCCGTTTTTTTGTCGTAGGATCGGTCGAAGCGGTCGTCGTCGTAGGCGTCTGGAATATTCAGGGGCGTTACGTTGGTGGCCACATAGCCAGAGATGCCCTTGCTCATGGGCACCCGAATTTCCAAGGATCGCTCCCCGTCCCCCTGGGCAATTTTTGACCAGAGTTCTTGCTTTTCCTGGTCCACCATAAAAATAGTGGTGCGCTCGGCCTGTAAAATTTGGCCAATTTTGAGGGTAAAGGCTTCGAGGATTTGCTCCAGCATGATCTCCAACGATTCGTTGTTGATCATGTCGATGGCGCGCAGGAAATGCTCGAATTCGTCGGTAATTCGATCCAGCAGGTCAATAAATTGGGGCGTGGGCAGATCGCGCACCCGATGGGTGAGGGAACTGCTGTGGTTAGCCATCGAGAGCGTGGCCAACATACCGCGATTAGACTGAGTGACCATAGAACACCCGATTTAGCGTAATTCAGACCGACCGGACTCGGAGGATGCAGAGCACGTCTAGTACCTACTACTCTAACCGTATCTATTCCGAATCAGACGGGAAGTTCTCCCTGAACCCAGAAGACGTTGTCATGGATGGTCAGGAACCTTGATGGCCAGGAAGCTGAGGGATAAGAAATTTCTTCAACGGCCCTCTCTCCAACCACTTTGGCCACGCTGAGGATAGGAGGCTGAAGGTGGTTCACCCCGGTGGATTGGCCTCGGGCAGATCGGGGTGCGGTAGGTCATACTCAATTCTGGTGGATCATCGGGGCATGGATGGCAGGTTGAATGGGGGATCGCGGAGCCATGGGACAGATTACGGTGCAGGTTAAACCCAACGCCAAGCAGCAAAAAATCCTGCGGCGAGAGGATGGCACTTGGTTGGTGCACCTCAAGGCTCCCCCCACCGAGGGCAAGGCCAATCAAGCGTTGATTGCCTGTTTGGCCGAGCATTTTGGCGTCACCAAGGCCCAGGTTTCCATTCGCTCTGGCCATACCGGGCGGATCAAGCGGGTTTGGATTGATGAGGACGGAGACTAAATCCTGGTTGAGGCGGCCTGGGGTGGAAGGGTAAGGAGAGCTTGCCCCTACCCAAAGCTTGGCGTGATCGATGTCCTTAGCTAGGGAAAACTAGGTCAGGTTGTTGTCTGCGCTGGTTGGCGCTATCCCTTGCTATGGCCCTCGTGCGCTCTAGGTATCGTCCTTAGGTTATGAATCACTCTGTGCAACCCCGATCCCGTTGGATTTCCCTCGGCCTAACGGGTTTTACCGCCCTGGTGGTGGGAACCGTGGCCTGTTCCCTCAGCCCCTCAGCCCTGGTTCCCATAGACACCGTTCCACTCGGATTAGGCCGCTCGGCCCAAGCCCAAACCGACCCCTGGCCTCAGCTTGAGCAAGATATTGTGGCCTTCCAAAACCAAGCCCGCCAGAACCCAGCCAGTCTCATTCCCCTCCTAGAGGCTCGCCTAGCCGCCATGAACGAGGCTGGAGAGATCGTCGATGGCTGTGGCCGCCGTTGCAACCTTACGACCCAGGAGGGGCAGGCCGCTGTGCAGGAGGCTATCGATTTTCTGCGGAATCAAGCACCGCTCCCGCCCCTGGTCACCTCCTCCGAAGTGGCCTGGGCTGCCCAGGCCCACGCCAGGGATCAAGCGGGTGGAGCCACTGGACATATCGGATCCGACGGTAGCCGACCCAGTGATCGCATCACGAGGGCCGGAGCCTTAAATAGCGCCAGCGGCGAGAACATTGCCTACGGATCCCCCACGGGTCAGGAGGTCATCCTCGACCTGATTGTGGATGATGGCGTTCCAGGGCGGGGGCATCGGGTCAATATCTTTACCCCCCGTTGGACCCATACGGGCGTGGGCTGCGGCCCCCACGCGGGCTACGACCTAGTCTGCGTGATTAACTACATCACCTTTGTCCCGCAGATCACCATTGACCATCGCGGCACCGTTGCCCTAGAGTCGTTGACCGTGGCGGGGCAGAACCTTTTAGACCGCCCCCTAGC
>CAZWNR010000308.1:0-5564 GCA_964635665.1 uncultured bacterium
ACCCTTCCCTGAATTTGAGGCCTGGGACGATCCTGATTACCTTCAGATCATCCCAGACTCGGTGCATCTAGAGGCGGCGGCGGGTCGCCAGGTGGAAGGGTTTTTAGACGTGAGCCACTTTGCCTTCATCCACAAGGATTCCTTTGGCGAAAGCGATAATCCAGAGGTGCCAGACTACCCCGTTGCCTACACAGACGGCGGCTTCACGGCGGATTATGTCAGTACGGTCAGCAACTTGCCCCATGGCTATAAACATCTGAGCCCGCCTGGGTTTCAGTGGCGACGGCTGTTTCAGGTTTGGCTACCGTTTACGGTGCGGCTGTCGGTCACCTTTCCAGAGGGGATGCTGCACATTTTGAATGCGGCTTGCCCAGTGTCGGCCCGCCAAACCCGCGTGTTTTCACCCCTTTGTCGCAATTTTGATAAGGACGCTCCCCTAGAAGAGACCCTAGCCTTTAACCACCAAGTCTTTGGCGAGGACAAGGCCATCGTGGAAGAACTTTGGCCCGAGGATCTGCCGATTAACCTGGCCGATGAAGTTCACATTGCGGGGGACAAAAGTTCGATTACCTATCGCAAGTTGCTGGCCAAAATCGGCCTAGGGAAGTCGTTTACGGCCTAGACCGATTTTCCACAGCCCTTTCCTATAGCCTGGTAGCCCACCGGATCTTGAGCAAGAGCGAGTTGTCTAGGCCCGTTTCGCCTCAGGGCAGACAGAATGGGCCTAGGCTAGACGCTCTAAACCGATCTAAGAGGCCACCTCGGCGGCTGGGGTGGCCTTAGTAGGGGCTTTGGCAGGTCGGTTGAGGGGATCCATCACCACCTCTAGGCGCTTGAACAGCAGAGAGGCCAGGGAGGTCATCACCAGGTAGACCAGGGCCACGGCCAGGTAGACCTCAAAGGCGCGGTAGGTGGTGGCCACGGTGAGCTGTCCTTGGCGGAACAGTTCCTCAAAGCCGATCACGGCGGCCAAGCTAGTGTCTTTGATCAGGGTGATGAACTCGTTGCCCAGGGGAGGCAAAATCCGCCGAAACGCCTGGGGAAAGACCACGTAGCGCATGGTTTCGATGGGGTTGAGGGCCAGGGATTCTCCGGCTTCCCACTGGCCCCGGTCGATGGATTGGATGCCGCCGCGCAGAATTTCCGCCAGGTAGGCCGCTACATTCAGGCTGAGAGCCAGGATGGCGGCAAAGAAACGGTCAAAGCTGAAGTCTAGCCCCAGGCTTTGGAACAGGGCGGGCAGGCCAAAGTAGATCATGAACAACTGCACCAGCATCGGCGTGCCCCGGAAAAAGTCCACGTACACGCGGCAGATCAAGCGCAGGGGTTTGAAGGGCGAAATCAGCGCAAAGGCGATCAGGGTGCCGCCAATCAGGCCAAAAAAGAAGGAAAACACCGTCAGCAAAATGGTGACCCAGGCCCCGCGCAGTAGGTTGCGCCACAGTTGGGCCCAGTTTAGGCCGCTGGCGGTGCCGCTGCTGAGGGCGGGGGCTTCCACGGGCAGTTCCGGCGGGTCGGCGGTGAACCACTGGCGATAGATCTGGGCATAGGTGCCGTCTTGAATCAGATCCGCTAGGGCCTGGTTCATTAGCGCTAGGTTTTCGGAACCCTTGGGCAGGGCGATACCGTAGTATTCCTCCGTCAGCAGTTCGCCGACGATTTTGATGCCCTGGAGGTTGGCTTCGTTGATGGCAAACAGGGTGACGGGCAGGTCGTTAACCACCGCATCCACCCGGCCATTCAGCAGTTCTTGCAGGGCTAGGGGGGCGCTGTCGAAGGTGGTGACACTGGCCCCTTCCACCAGCTTGGCCTGCTCGGCTCCGGTGGTGCCAATTTGCACGGCAATGCGCTTTCCGGCCAGGCTTTCTAGGGAGGTGATCTCGTCGTTGTTCTCCCGCACGGCAATGGCGAGTCCGGCCTTGAAGTAGGGGCTAGAAAAGTCGATGGTTTGGGCGCGTTCAGCGGTGATGGTCATGCCGCTAATGGCCCCGTCAATGGTGTTGGATTGCAGGGCCGGAATTAGCCCATCAAAGGGCAGGGCGATAAACTCCACCTCGCGCCCCGCCGCCTCACCCAGGGCTTGCATCAACTCGATATCGAAGCCGATTAGGTCGCCCGTGGCTTCATCCTTCATCTCAAAGGGGGGAAAGGCGGGTTCGGTGCCAATTTTCCACACCGTGGGCGTATCTTGGGCGAGGCTGGGCACATACCCCAGCCCCAGCATCAGGACAATCCCCAACCCCAGGGCCAGCAGCCGATTGCCCCAGCGACGGTTCAACGAAAGGCGAGATATGAGACGAACCTTCACAGCGTTACCAACCTCCCGAACGTTATAGGCCTTAATCGGGTGGGCCTAGGACCCCCCAGTGATTGCGGCTAATGAACCATATAAAGTTGCTTAATCGGGAAAATGTTGGCTTTGCTACAGATTTCCCTCTGAAATCCGTGGATTTCTTTAAGAAATCTCAACTCCGCTTTCTTTGCCCGATAATAGCCCCAGCATTTTGGCCCGCCCATGACAGCCCTATCTTCCCCCAGCCCCGTCATTACCTGTGAGAACTTGCACAAAAGCTTTGGCCCCATCGAGGTGCTAAAGGGCATTAGCACCACCTTTGAAAAGGGCGATGTGGTCTCCGTCATTGGCCCCTCCGGCTGTGGCAAGAGCACCTTTCTGCGCTGCCTGAATCGGCTAGAGTCCATCAACCAAGGGCGGCTGGAGGTGATGGGCCAGGATATGTCCTCCCCCAAGCTGTCTTGGAAGGCGCTGTATCACCTGCGCAGCCAGGTCAGCATGGTGTTTCAGCATTTCAACCTGTTTCCCCACCTGACGGTGCTCGAAAACCTGATGCTGGCCCCCCAAAAGGCGCTCAAGGTTTCCAAGGCCGAAGCCCAAGATTTGGCCCTGCACTACCTGGCCAAGGTGGGCCTAGCCGAACGCGCCCACGCCTACCCCGATCAGCTCTCCGGGGGCCAAAAGCAGCGGGTGGCCATTGCCCGCAGCCTGTGCATGAAGCCAGAGGCTATCCTGTTCGATGAACCCACCAGCGCCCTCGACCCCGAACTGGTGGGGGAAGTGCTGGGGGTGATGCGGCAACTGGCGGAGGAGGGCATGACCATGGTGGTCGTCACCCACGAAATGCAGTTTGCCCGCGAAGTCTCGAACCGGGTGCTGTTTTTCAATGCGGGCCTGATTGAAGAGGAAGGGGATCCCAGAACCGTCTTCAGCAACCCCAGCAGTGATCGCCTCAAAGCCTTCCTCAGCCGCCTCAGCCAGCACTAATCTTCACCCCCTCCATAGCCGCCGCCGCCGGGAGTGGCAATGCGGAGTTGGTCGCCCGGTTCCATGGTGACCGTGGCCTGCCCAGGTAAGACTTCCACGGAACCATCGGCGCGAATCACGGTATTTTCCCCCACCTGCCCCGGTTCGCCCCCGGCTAGGCCAAAGGGCGGGATGGTGCGACGGTTGGAGAGAATCGCCGCCGTCATAGTTTCTTGGAATTCAATTTGCCGAATCATGCCGTTGCCGCCGGGAAATTCTCCCTGGCCGCCACTGTGGGGTCGGATGGCAAACTGCCGCAGCCGCACTGGAAAGCGCCATTCCAGTACCTCCGGGTCGGTGAGGCGCGAGTTGGTCATGTGGGTGTGGACAGCATCGGTGCCGGGGAACCCAGGCCCAGCCCCAGATCCGCCGCAGAGGGTTTCGTAGTATTGATACTGGGCGTTGCCGAAGGTGAGGTTGTTCATGGTGCCCTGGGAAGCGGCCATTGCCCCTAGCGCCCCATAGAGGGCATCGGTCACCGCCTGGGAGACCTCCACATTGCCCGCCACCACCGCCGCCGGAGGAGTTGGGTTCAGCATCGACCCGGCTGGAACGCGAATTTCCAACGGTTTCAAACAGCCCGCATTGAGGGGGATATCGTCCTCCACTAGGGTTCTAAACACGTACAGCACCGCCGCCTTCGTCACCGCTAGGGGGGCATTGAAATTGTTAGGCCGCTGTGGGGAAGTCCCTGAAAAATCAATTCGAGCACAGCGCTGGGCGCGATCCACCGTCACCCGCACCGCAATCTGGCTACCGTCATCCATCGGGTAGGAAAACTCGCCATCCTGAAGCCGATCAATCACTCGGCGCACACATTCTTCAGCATTATCTTGGACGTGCTGCATGTAGGTTTGCACCGTGGCGAGGCCGTAGCGATTCACCAGTTTTTGTAATTCCTGCACCCCCTTTTCGTTGGCGGCAATCTGGGCCTGAAGATCCGCGATATTTTGCGCCACATTTCGCACGGGATAGGGAGCCGTGGTCAAAATCTCTTGCAATTCTTCCTCTAAAAAGTGACCTTGATTGACCAATTGCACATTGTCCAGCAGCACCCCTTCTTCCTCAATGGACGTGCTATCTGGCGGCATGGAACCGGGGGTAATGCCACCAATATCCGCATGGTGACCACGGGAAGCGACGTAGAACTGGGGGAGTGGGGAGTGGGGATTGGGGAGTGGGGAGTCCGATGGGGAGGAATCTAGAAAGACCGGGGTAATAACGGTGATGTCTGGAAGGTGGGTGCCGCCGTTGTAGGGGTTGTTTTGCAGATAAACATCCCCTGGTTTGAGGCTTTCACCCTTTGCCTGAATCAGACTCCGCACACTTTCGCCCATAGAGCCTAGGTGAACGGGAATATGGGGCGCATTGGCAACGAGTTGACCCTGCTGGTCAAACACCGCGCAGGAAAAATCTAGCCGCTCTTTGATATTCACCGAGTAGCTCGTATTTTGCAGCGTCACCCCCATTTCTTCGGCAACGGCGCGAAAGAGGTTATTAAAGATTTCCAGCAAAACGGGGTCGGGTTGGGGCGCACTGCGGTGCGCCCGTACGGGGGGTTGGGCTTGGGTCGCACTGCGGTGCGCTCGTACGGGGAGTCTCAGAATTAAATGGCCCTTAGCGGTAAAGGTTGCCTGCCATTGAGGTTCTACAACGTTAGTTCCTGTCGGTTCAATAATTAGCGCTGGCCCAGAAATCACATCCCCCGGACACAGATCATCCCGGTGATAAATGGGCGTGTTTTGCCAAGTATCAGCGGTGTAAACCGGGACGGTAGCCTTAGGACTCAGCGGCGTAGTCCGAGTTTTTGTGATTTCCGGCTCTGCTGGGCTGTGGGTATGGCCGACGACCTCAACGGTGGCCGTATCCACAATCAGTCGCTTATCTTCCTGGGCAAAACCATAGCGCTGACGATGCAGGGACGTAAACTGCTCCGTCATTGCCGCCACAGAGCCAAAATCCACCGCCAGGGTAGAGTCGGTGCCCTCGTATTTCAGCAGCAGACGGGGGAGAACTTGAGGGTCTGGAGTTGGGGCGCACTGCGGTGCGCCCGTACGGGGGCTAGGGGTGATGGCGTCAAACCCCTGCTGCGCCAATTCCTCAAGCCCCTTATCGGCCAAGGACTCTAGGACTTGCTGAATGTCCGGTAATGTTTCCTCATTTAAAAGCTGTTCTACCGATTGTTCGTGGAGCGACCGCACATCGGCCAGCCCCATGCCATAGGCCGACAGCACCCCAGCGTAGG